>JBOFGJ010000694.1:0-9735 GCA_051649065.1 Flavobacterium sp.
AAACCTTGTGTATCGCTATAATCTTTAAAGTAGTTATTCTGATTCGCATAGTTAGTACTAATGATCTGTCTATCACTACCAAAAATATTATACACATACAGATTAGCAGATAATTTATTCTTCAAGAACTCTCTACTCATGATAAAGTCTGTACGCTGATAACTACTTATTCTAAAAGTCCCTTGTACACCTGGTGTATAAAAACTATAAGTCAACATCGCTTTCCAATTACTCTTTTTTTCTAAAAGTGCAGAAGCGTATAGTTGCCCTCCAAAACCGAATGCATCATTCTTATACAACTTCTTATCTAGACCATAAAAGTAATCTTCCTTATACTCTAATCTTAAATAGCTATTTAGAGTCAGCCACTCTCCTACTTTATACGGCGTGTTTAAACTCATCCCTGCTACCTGTCTCTTATCTATATTTGTATAGTGATATACTAATGTATTAGTAGCATCCTCTTGATAAGATATTTCCATAGATGGATTCTGCTCTCTCTTATAATACATCTCTAAACTCCACTCTTTATAATCATAACTCAGAATAAAATTATGACTGATCGTTGGTTTTAAATCAGGGTCTCCTTGAAAATAAGAAAACAGATTATAGTAACTCTTCGCTGGGTTCATCCAAGAATACGAAGGTCTGTCAATGCGCTTGCCATAAGAAAAACTCAAATGATGATCGTCCGTTACATCATACTTCACATAGGCTGTAGGAAATAACTTAAAGTATGACTGTGTGTCACTCCCTACCCCTGTGCTCTTTGTCTGAATGCCTGTGTACTCTCCTCTCAATCCTGCTTTAATCTGCCATTTATCCCATTGCTTCGTAAATGAAGTATATCCTGCCCAGTTGATTTCTTGATAATCATAATCGTTACTCTTGTCTTTATTAGGATTGCCTGTTTTAGTATCAAAAAAGTCTAATGAATATAAAGCTTTGACAATACTATACTTTCCTCCTAACTCCCATTTGGTTGTTTCTTTATCTATCGTATAATCAACACCAGATACAGCTAGTCGTGTACGCGAGTTATCTTTCGTTGCGAAAAAGCGTTCAGTTGGTACTTGATCTTTAAAATTTAATTCAGTTCGTACATCTTGGTTATCTTTCTGGTTATCATACGTAAAATAAGATGACCATAATAAGTTTTTCTCTTGACTAAGCTTTTTGTCTAACATAAAATACCCAGTGTACGTATCCATACTAGCACGCTTCTTATTAAAAGTAGTGTAGTTAGACTCTACAATACCTACTTTATTATAGATTAATGTAGGTATTACATAGTCTCCTTTGGTTTGCTCATTTATATAGCCATTACCTCCTACTGTCAGTGTCAATGTACTATCTACCTTTACATTCATCTCTGCATTGAAACTATGTCTTCCTCTCATCTTATTCATACGTGTCAGGTCTGTACTCCAACGCTCTCCGTTCTCATAGATAACGTTGTCTTCATTATAGCGTACTGTCTCTCCCTTCCCAAAAGAGTAACTCCCCGATAAGTTTATCTTCTCACCCGAATACATATGTTGTGTACTTAATGTATTATAAGCATAAGTAGTTTGTTTAAAGCGATTTGTAAAACTCCCTTTATACCCTAAGTTTATATTCTTTTTTAATTTAATGTTCAATACTGCTCCACCCTGGGCATCATACTTCGCAGGCGGATTAGTGATAACCTCCACTGCCTCTACCTGTGTACCATCTGTAGATTCAAGCATCTCTTTTAACTGCTCTCCTGTCAGCATCACCTTTCTATCGTTAATTGTCACTAATATACTAGAGCTCCCACGAATACTCAGGTTATCTCCTATCGCATTTACCCCAGGTGTTTGTTTCAGAATATCCCATGCATTCGTAGTCGCTAAAGGTGTGTCTTGTACATTAAATACTAATCGGTCTATCTCTCTCTTTATCGTTGGGCGTTTAGCGGTAATCATCACTTCATCTAAAATAGCATTATCTTCTGCTAACTCTACTACAGCAGAAGTCATACCTAAAGCTATTGTTTGAGATTTAAACCCTACATAACTAAATTCTAATTGGGTGATCAATGTATTAGATTCTATTACATAATTTCCCTCTTCGTTAGTATAAACAGATTGAATCACCTTGTCATCTGCATCTTTAGCTACCACAGTTACAAAAGCCAAGAGTTCTTGTTTACTATCCACTACTTTGCCTTTAATTGTAGCATCGATTGTTTGAGCATTTGCGATAACACCCAACAATAATAAACTCCATAAAATAAGTATGCGTATCATAATTTCATTAATTTTAAACAAAGATGTTGTATTCGCTAAAAGAATGCGGTTAATGAACGGTTAATGAACGGTTAACAGCAAAAGCCTCTTGATGTATTACTCTCTTTTAAAGTATATTTGTGTATATGAAAAAGCTAAATTCTAAATATTATCTACTTGCCTTCTGTGTATCTTATCTACTGTTGATTGGTGTAATGGGAGCTTATATATATCATGCTTTTCAATTAAAGTGTAAAGAGATAGTAACTACAGTACATACACGAATAGACAATCTCGAAGAGTCAGGTGTATTAGATAAATTCACCATCAAGAAAGAGAACGAACAATATTTAATGCTTCTTGAAGTAGTACATGGGGATAGAACGTTAGATAGTTTTAAAAAATTCAACAGAGAAATACTCAAATCTAGAGAAGTATATTTTAGTCATTTGATTGACAGCTTATTTGTTGATGAAAAATATGAAGTGGCGGTAAGATATGACATGACCCAATTAAAACTACATGACTCAAAAAAAGACATATTAGACAAACCTATTACTCTACTTCAGACTACTCGTGAAGTAGATAAATCATATAAAACGAATACTTCTAACTGGGAGGTACAAGAAAATAGTGAACGAACTGATGTAAGAGAGGTACAAAGAGAATATAAACACCACTTCTCTCTCTACCAAAATCAATATATCGATATCAAAAATATCATCACTACAGCATTATACTCTCTTTTGCCTTTGCTTATACTTACTACTGTGGTAGCTATATCACTACTCGTAGTATATTATGTCACCTATCGCACGATTAAACAGAAAGAGAAAGAAGTGATTAATCTATACAATATGGTAGATAATGTATCTCACGAATTTAAACTTCCTATAGCAACTCTTAAATACGGCTGTAATAATCTATCAAAAGAATATGACTCTCCTACTGTACAGCTATTACTTCGTCAAGTGAATCGATTAGACCGACTACAGAACAGCCTGAACCCTGTGTTAGCAGGTACAGATAGCAATTATAAAAAAGAAGATGCTACACAAATGATAGAAGACTTAAGTGCTTTATATCCTGATATTCACTTCAATCTACAATGGGAGACTATAGATGAAGTATCTATCACTAAAACAAAGTTAGAAACCATACTCCTAAACATAATAGAGAATAGTGCTAAATATGATGGTACTGAGATAAAATGTCTTATAGAGTCTGAGGCTCATAATTATATCATTACAGTTGTAGATAACGGAATGGGTATTGCTAAAGATAAACAGAAAGATATCTTCAAGAAGTTCTATAGAATACGAGAAGGTAATGTACACAATACAACAGGGCTAGGCATCGGACTATACCAAGTACAACAAATAGTGAAGTCGCTAAACGGAAACATCAATATAAATAGTAAACTAAAAGTAGGAACTACTTTTAAAATCACAATACCTTATGCATAAACTGTTATTAGTAGAAGACGATATTGATTATGGTACTGTAATCCAACAGTATTTAGGTATATGTGGTTTTGAAGTAAAATGGTTTACTACTCCAGAGCAAGTAACAGAAACTGTAACACAACAGCACTTTGACTTGGCTATATTAGATATTATGCTTCCTCAAAAAGATGGTTTTACGTTATCAAAAGAGATAAATACGGTATTACCTAGTTTACCTTTCTTATTCTTAACTGCAAAGAACCAAAGCATTGACCGCTTAATGGGGCTAAAGTTAGGTGCTGATGATTATATTTCTAAAACTTGTGATCCTGAAGAACTAAAACTTCGCATAGAGAATATTCTCAAACGAACTACTATTCCTAAAACAGAACAATACTTATTAGGTAGTTATATCTTTAATCCTATACAGCTAAAGCTGAGTCATCCATCTGAAACGATACGCTTGACAGAACGAGAGAGAGATCTATTACTCTTATTAATCAGTCGTAATGGTGATATTATTTCTAGAGAAGAGATATTACAGAAGCTTTGGCCATCTGCTGACTATTTTAATGGGCGTAGCTTAGATGTATTCGTTACTCGCTTAAGAAAGTACTTCCAACACGATGAATCAATAAGTATCCTAAGTTTAAGAGGAGTCGGTTTTGAAGTGAATTTATCCCTTAAATAAGCTTGGTACTACTCCGTGGTAATATTATAAAGAAGGGACTGTAATCTTACTTACAGTCCCTTTACTTATTTTATATCTTGAAAACGCTGAAGAAAAGTCTCATTTAGTTTTTCCTTATCTTTTATTCTGCCTAAAGCTTCTAAGGCTTTCGCTTTATAGCTTTCATCTTTAGTTTCTTTAAATAATTCATCTGAAGCAAGTGCATAATTGGCATTAAAGTCATCTAGTGTATTAAAGGTAGTTCGGCACTTATCTAAATATTCTAAACCAGCGACATACTGCGTATCAGTAATAAAAAGAATTCCTTTCATTAGATATACTTCTTGCTCACGCTGTGTAGTCCAAGTATTCTCTGCTATATATAGTTCTTCTGCAATACTCAGTTTTTGTAGACCATTAGCGATATCTCCAATCGTAGTAGCAGTCAATCCAATACCGTAATATCCATCTGGATCATTGGGAAAATATTTGATTAACTCTTCATACTTCTTTCTCGCTAATCCAATGTTATTTACCCGTAATGCTGCTTCTGCCAATTCTTCTTTAAATAGTGAATTACTCTTACTAGATAAGCTATCTGCATAATAATAGTAAGATACAGCTGCCTCGTGTTTATCTTGTTTTGTCAAAGCTACTCCTGTGAAAAAATAAGCATCACATAACGTCTTATCTCTTTGGATTATATTAAAGAACACTTTTCCTGCTATATTATAATACTTAGGTGAATTAAGCGCTTTTAAGCCTGTCTTAAATAAATCCAACACATCTGTGTCATCAGTAGGACAACTTAGTTCTAATGTCTCAAAAGTATACTCTTTATCTGTGCTCTGTGCATAGATACACTGAGTAAACAAATATAGTATGATCAAGACCCCTTTAAAAAAATTATCTCTGATAAACAATCTCACTTGTAGGCGATGCATTATAATATTGGTTTTTCTCTTGTTCTTCCATACGATCAGTAAACAGTACACCTTCTAAGTGATCAAACTCATGTTGCATAATCACAGCAGTAAAGCCTTCTACGACTTCTTGAAAATGTTCTCCACTCAAGTCATAATAGGTTATATGTATAGCTAAACTTCTATATACTTCCCCATACGTTTCAGCAATAGACAGACATCCCTCATCCCCCCTACGCAAGATTTTAGAATACCATATAATCTCAGGATTAATAAAGAACTCAAATGGTTCATCCTGTTTATCCATACGTTGTACTAAAAAAACTCTTCTGTTGATACCTACTTGTGGAGCTGCAATTCCTACACCTGGTTTCTCATCATGCTTTACTGTTTTATACATACGTGCAATTAAATACTTCAAATTCTCATCTGTCGGAAGGACTTCTTCACAACGCTGTTTAAGGACTTGTTTCTCTAAAAGATTATCAACTTGGTAAACATGCATAGGTATGTCTACATTGCTCTGCTGTATAAATTGGTTTTCAATATCGCTTAACTTACTGTAGGTATTCATGATCATTTATTTTACACTTCAAAAATATAACTAAAAGCTTACATAAATAAAAAAAGCTCAGATAATATCCGAGCTTTTCATTTACACCTTAAATATGCAGATAACGTTTAAACGAGAATAAATTGTACAAAACAGAGCAAGATTAGATAAAAGCACACTCTAGTGTGATTTTGGAGCTAATTAAAGCTCTGTAAAGTATAATTAATTCTGTAGTAAAGGTACTTGCAGATTTAAGGTTATCTTTTTTTAGGAGCAATTGAATCTTGCTTTGCAACTTCTGGTAATACTGGTGCTGGAGGTATGGAATCATTTATAGATTTTACATCTGGTCCTTCTTCCTCTTCATCATCGTCATCCCCACCTTGACCAAAAACTTCACTTGCTTTATACCTACCTAATTTAATATTAAAGTCTTCTGCATTACCTGTAATTCTCATCGGTATACCTATAATTCCCATAGGAGGTAATCCTAGTCTAAACCCAATATTTAAATCACCATCTAAACTCACTTGTCCTTCAAAACGAGGACGGAACCCTGCCATCTTCATTTTAGTACGCTCGATAGTCATTACATTGTCTTTTATACTAGACTTAATATTTACATCTGATAGTGTACCTTTCTCTAAAGACTTAGCATCTGTTTTATCCGCGATAGCACCTAAAAGTTTGAATCCTTTAAAGCTAATATTGGCTAAAGACAATGTACCTTGTCCTTCTAAGCTTCTCATAATAGGGAACATACTACTGTTTAGCTTTCCTTTTAAACTATAGTCCAATGCCACTGTACCGTATGCATCCTTAGCCATTGAGACCATTTCTCTAAATAGAGTAATCTCTTTATATGCCCTTTGAATATCAAATTCAGAAGCTTTCAGATTATAACTAAACTCCGCACTTCTGTAACCTGTCGGTTTATATGTACCATTCATCGTTACATTAGTTCCTATCAGATTAAACTTAGTGTCTTTTAAATCTACTTCACCTTTATCTACAACTAGATTACCAGTGAAGTTTTCTAAATTATATTCAGTGTATTTAATCTTATCCGCCACAGCGTTAAACGTAATATTGACATCTTTAGGTAATTGAATTACCCCTGCATTAGCCGTATTCGCTGTAGTAGTCTTGCTCGTCTTGTTATTTGCAAACATCATAAATTCATCCACATTCATATAAGGAGATTGCAAGTCAAAATTTCCTTTTAACGTATCACCTTTCAGCATATATCCAATCACGTTAGTCAAATAACCATTCATTGAGAATTTAGAGCTTCCATAAGTTGCTTCAAATTTCTCAAACTTCATCTTCTCTTTATAAAAAGAAAAGACTCCTTTCTTAATGTGTAATGGCTTAGGGAACATCTCTGAAGTCACAGTAATATTGTCTACTTCAAAACGTCCACCATTCTTTAGTTTATCAAAATTTCCTTTTACAGCATCACTCTGAAGCCCACTTAAAAATAAGCTTGTAAGTAGCTTACCTTTTACATCTATACCATCTATTTTAAATAGTTTGTACAGATTACCAATATTTAATGTTCCTTTTGATTTAACATTATAATTCAAGTTATTCAAATTATACAAACTCGCTGCTAATTGGAATGGTTCTCCAGCTATTTTAAAATCAATAGGAAGTACTTTTATCGTTAGATCATTTAATGAGCCCCTTTTGCTATTTATAATTGTATGGATCTGAATATTCTCGATTGGTAGATCAGGAATACGTTTAAATTGAATATATCCATTGACGAATTTAATCTCTGAGTCTATAATAGGAAATAGTTTGCGTTTAGGTTCATAAGTTCCCTTAATACTTCCTTTAGCTTCTATCATCCCTCTCATAACAATATCTTCGACAGGGATAAATTCTTTGATTTTCTCTAGATCAACCTTAGCATCAATATCAGCATCCACATTAAAATCGTTCAAATTCTTAAGATAAAGGTTCCCCTTTATATAATTGTTCATTGCTAACAATGAAATTTCAGAAACACGAACAGAAACATTCTTATAGTTAGAGTCTTTTCCTATTAGATCGAAATTAAAATTAATTTCTTCCAATGCTTTAGGTAATTGTGCTAACTTAAAATACCCATTTTTAATAGACCCTTTAACATCAAATAAAGGAATACTAGTAATTGTACTATCGCGATATACTTTACGCAATGTTCTACGTTCAACAACTCCTTTAGAATACGTACCATCAAAAGTTCCGTCTAGGGCTAATTCTCCTTTCATAGCGAAGCCTTCAATGCCTATTGCTTTTTGAAATAAATCTAGATTCACATTAGAATTAATCTTTCCTTTAGCCTTGATTACCTCTAATCCTTCTACATTAAAGTTCATATCACTGTGTTTTCCATCTAAGTCAAATGACAATTCTCTAACATCAACAATACCTTTATAAATATCTAAACGTGGCAAAGTATACGAGAAGTCAAGACTCAACTTCTCAAGAGGTTTATTAACTTGATTATTCTGTATAAAACCATTCTTAACTTTAAGCGCTAAACTTGCACTTGGAGCTAGAGTATCCACTACTACATACTTTCCTTCCAAATGAAACTTCCCCTCTACATCCCCTGCAAACTTGGTATCATCTAACCAATACTGATACTCAGGAGGTATAATAGATAATAATTGCTCTAAGGTTGCATTATCCGTTTTTACATCAAATAACATATCATAACCATTCTCAATAAAACCGAAGTGTCCCTTAAAATCAACAGGTAATCCTTTAATACGTACATTATTCTTAGCAAATACAAAAGTCAATGATTTGGTATCAACCTTAGTCTCCAGTTTAGCCAAGATAGGTTTCTCCTTTACATAGTGAACACCATCAAAATTAAAATCAAAAGATTCAATACTAGCCTTACTGTAGAGATCAAAAATATCATCACTCATATTCCCTTGTCCAATATAATCAAAACCTGAAGCTACAAAACTTAATTTACTAGCTAAATCATTGTAGATAACTTCAGCTTTCTCAATATGAAGTTCTTCTATCTTTAATTCAAGGCTTTCATCACTTTCTTCTTTCTCATCAGAGGGTATAAAGATATCATAGTTAGCATTACCTACTTCATTTACATTAACGTGAACTAATGGGTTATTGACATAAATCTTGTTGAAAGACAGTTTACCATCTATTAACGCCATTATATCTATCCCTAAATTAATAGATTCCGCTTCAAAAAGCTTATCTGTAAACAACGAATCTACCTGAACACCTTCTATACTTGGTTTAGTTACAGTAGCTGTTAGTAAAGGAAACTTTTTATAAAAAGATAGGTTAATGTCTTCGAAGTCAACTTCACCTTTAATTGACTCCTTCATTAATTCCTTAACTTTAATATTTATTTGATCAGCATAAAATATAGGAATAATATACATTAGTCCAAAAACTAATGCAATTAAAACTCCTAAAACAACACTTCCTCTGATTATAACTCGTTTAACCTTATTTAACATAGCTTAATTAATCTTCAATTTGCGTACAAAGAAACAGTTTTTTTTCTCAATAATAGAGTTGTAGAGATACAAATATCAAAAGATTAAACTCATAATAAGTGATAGACAGATAAACGAAAAGTAATTATACAAAATAAGTTTGAATTAATGATTAAAGCATACCCTAAGTATGATTTTAGAATTAATGAAAGAGCTATGAAGTAGAATTACTTTGTAGTATTGAGCTAACGCTGATTCTGGGTTAATACTACAAAATTACACAAAACAAAAAATCCCCAACCTCATACGAGATTGGGGATTCTAAAGAAAGGCGGCGACATACTCTCCCACTGGTTAGCAGTACCATCTGCGCTAGCGGGCTTAACTTCTCTGTTCGAAATGGGAAGAGGTGAGCCCCG
>JBOFGJ010000695.1:0-1098 GCA_051649065.1 Flavobacterium sp.
AAAGTTACACCTACAACAAAAGAGGGTAGTAGTACTACAGACTATAATGTAGCTATTAATACGGATGGAGGTAATGCTGGAGATGTATTGACTGTAGTTCCTCCAAAAGAAGGTACAACTACGCCTAGTGTAGAATGGAAAACTCCGAACTATCAGAATATCTATACACATGATGGAACTTTAGTTAGTACAGAAGCGAACTTCTATAAGCGAACAGTAGATTTCGGTACATTTAATAGCTTGATGTTTAAAAGCGGAAATCAAAGTCATGATTTTACTTATGATAATACTCATGCAGGTTTAAATATACGTGGAAATAATACTGCTTCTATTGGACTATTGAGTGAAGGATCAACTTTAAGAGTTGAGCATAAAAAGGATGAATCTTTAATCCAATCAAATGCTGAGCACGGAATAAAAGTAGTAGCAGAAAGCACAAAAGATATCAGTTTTGGAACTTCAGGACGCACAGAAAATAATGATAATGTTGTTTTTCAAGGAAATGGTGGAGTAAAAGTGGTAAACATCAACAAACCTGAATTTAAAGGAGAAGCTACAGATAAAGTAGTAGTAGCTGACACTAACGGTATATTAAAAACAGTAGATCGCAAAAAAGTAGCACCTCAGTTTTTCTATATGCCAGCAGTGATTTTCAATACAAAAATTCAAGGAACTGGATTAAAAAGAGATTTATACCAAGATTATGTAAATCAGTTTACAGGAGGGAAAGTTGGACCTGGTAATGCAAATTATAATATTTCTCATGGAGCACCAGGTAGCAGTGTCTTGGAGTACACAGGAGGAATTGTTGGTAGTGAAGAAGCTCCAGCGGATATAACTGTGTTTGAAAAAGGTGAGTTACATTACTATGTGACATATTATGATACAAAGGTGTTTAAAAATCTTAGTATTAGTAAAGAAGGAGTATTGACGTATGATATTATCGGAACAGCAACTCCAGCTTCATATATGAATATCGTTTTTGTAATCAAGTAACGAATCATAGAATAGGTATTTTAAAACCAAAAGTTTTAAAATCTAAAATGAATTATAATTACGAATACAGCAATGATATATACAATTATAAATAAAATAACA
>JBOFGJ010000696.1:0-14395 GCA_051649065.1 Flavobacterium sp.
AATTATTACGTGTATAGTTTAAACTAAATGCCATAGACTCTTCATCTATCACAAAAGATAAAACTTCCTGACCTTTTGCTTTATGAAGAATAGACGCCCTCTCAATAGAAGTCAACACTAAAGTTCCATTATCTGAGAAGTACACTTCGCAGTTATCTGCCTCTTGCTCATTGACAGAAGCTTTTTTAAAAATCGTATCTCCTTCATAGACTAATTTCTTACCTAATATACGTTCTAATCCCCCTATATCAGACTGATAATTCCTATCTATTACTACTCCACCTACGATTATTCCCATATGTTAAAGAATATATTATTTTTACTACTCCCCAAGTTTACAAAACGCATCTTAGGGTACCTATTTACAAAGTGAAAGATACATATTTCTGCAAATTATACACACTCTAAGAATGCAAAACACTTGTTAATTAATTCTTCTTTAATCCCTACTACAAGCAAGAAATGTAAATGCTATCCTATCCTCATTAATTTATACTCGCGTTTAAAACTTTTGGGATTAAGATCTACTAACTCCCATTGCTCTACATCTACTAACACCTTACTAAAGTTGTCTAATGCTTGCTCTTGCGTCCACTCTTGAGGATAGCGAAACCCTTCAAAACAGATATCTTCTATAACAGCTTCAAAAGAATGATCAAAATCAGTAAACCCTCCATAGGTTAATGCAACATTCCCTTGCCAATTTATCCTAAACTTATTATGTGTAATTTCAGCAAATTGAATCGTGTGATTAGCACAAGTATCGTGTCCTAATAGATAAATACTAAAAGCTAAATTATCATAATCCACATCATCTCCTAAAGGCAAAGTATCTAGCTTAAAAATGTGATTCACTACTTGTGAGAAATCAAACTTATTTCCATCAGTATTTAACAAAATCCCTTGTTCATCGGACCAATACGACGACGACATAGTACAGCAGTGATAATTATCCCATACTATCTTTGACTTCCACTGTACATCACTAGTGTACTCCCCTTCGTCGTCTTCCTCCTCATCTTCCTCTTCGATATTCTCTTCTTTACTATAATAATCATCTGTCTTTAAATGTAGATCAAACCACAGTTTAAGATCTTCATCTATTCTACCAAACCAACTGAATTCCTTAATGTCATGTGCATCAGGATAAGCACTATCTATAAATCTTATTTCTTTCATCACTATATAATTTCTTTATGTACCACTTCATACAACTAATCAAAGATATGCTCCTATCCTTTAAATTCAAATACTGATCGATTAAAATTAATCGTAAAACTAAACACTGTATTTCCATCAAAATAGATTCTGAAACAAACCAAAAGTTCATCTATCTAAAGTCTAATATAATACAGCCTTAGCATTGTTCATTAACAAAAAAATGTTCCATCCAATGCGACATTCCCATTTCAACTAAAGTTGTATGCAACACCTTTTTTATCAAATTCTTGTTTGTTACAAATTCCAATTAAAAAGGGCATCTTTATTCAAGATACCCTTTTAATTTCTAATCAATAACCTTAGCAGATTAACTCTACCTTACCACTTACTACATCGTAATAAGCTCCCACTACTCCAATTTTTTCTTCAGCAATTAGCTTCGTTAAAGAAGGACTCACTTCTTGTAGCTGTGCTACTATCGTTCTTACATTCTCTATTGTAACTAGCTCTACTAATTCTGACGCAGTTAATTCCTCTCCTGTGTGTTTTTCTTTTACTTTATCTACCACAGGATGAATGCGTTCTAAGATAGTATCTAACTTACCTAATGTAGTATGATTACAAGCACCAGTTACCGCACCACATCTACTATGCCCTAATACCATAATTAGCTTGCTCCCGACTACATTACACGCATATTCCATACTTCCGATTACTTCATCTGTCAATACATTCCCTGCTATTCTCAAACTAAAGATATCTCCAATTCCTTGATCTAACACATGCTCTAATGGGGCTCTACTATCCATACAGCTCAAAATCACAGCGTGGGGATGTTGTCCATCTTTTGTTTCTTGCAATTGGTGTAAGAAGTTACGGTTAAACTTTAAGTTATTTACGAAGCGATTGTTTCCTTCTAGTAATAAGTCTAAGCTTTGTGCAGGCGTTGTGTTTTCTAATATCTCTTTTGTAAATGAATTCATAATTATATAGTTTTTCTGTGTGATAAAATAATGTTTTGTTGATCTCCTGATACTTTGATTTCTTTGTGGAAACCTGTTGTTGTAATTAATATATTTTTCTCCTTTGCTTTCACGTTAATAAAGTTTTCTATCAACTCTAAGACATCGATGTGAATATATCCCATACGTTTAGCATCAATCGCTAAGTGACAATCATCAGGCAATTGGTACAACCTATTCTTGATGGCTGTTTTATTTAAAAAGGATACTTCCTCTGCCAAAGTCAACGTATATACTAGTTGATCCTCCTTTACAGAGCGCTGCATTGAAAAGGCTTTTCGGACATTACCGATTAGTAGAAATAAAACACTGATTCCCATTCCAACCATTACTCCTACTAACAAATCTGTAACTACTACCATAATAAATGTGACGATAAATGGAATAAACTGTGTGTAACCTTTATGCCAAAAGTGCATGGCTATAGTTGGTCGAGCAAGGTTATACCCAACCAAAATAAGTACTGCTGCTAAAGATGCCAATGGAATCATATTCAACACCAAAGGCAGTGAAATAACAGCGATTAATAAAAATACTCCGTGTATTACAGCGGAAGCTTTATATAATCCACCTGCATTAACATTGGCAGATGATCTAACAACTACTGAGGTCATTGGCAATCCACCTAATAATGAACTAAGTATATTACCAATACCCTGTACTTTTAATTCTCTATTAGTATTAGTATGGCGCTTTAATGGATCTAACCTATCTGTTGCTTCCACACATAATAATGTTTCAATAGAAGCTACAATAGCTATTGTACCACCTATCATCCATACTGCTGGATTAGCAAAACCTGTCCAATCTGGAAAAACCAAGATAGAAGTGATATCTGATAAGCTCTCAAACAGAGGTATAGAGACCAATCTCGATTGATCAATTGCTAATGAACTTCCTGTTGCTAACCAAAACTGATTGATTAAAATACCTACTACAACTACGATTAATGCAGCAGGTAAGAATGAAACTTTCTTAGTCCATTTCATTTTATTCCAAGTAAGCAATATCACTAAAGAAATAACTGCTATAATAATAGTGCCCATTTGAACTGAAGCAAAAGAAGTAATATCTCCTAATGCTCCTACTCCGAACACTAATGGCAACTGCTTAATTAGAATTACTAATCCAATACCAGCAAGCATTCCTTCAATTACACTTGATGGAAAATAATTAGCTATTGTACCTGAACGCAATAGCCCTAAAACGATTTGTAACACCCCTGCAATTACCCCAGCAGTTAATAAAAGTTGGAATGAACCAAGTTCTGTTACCGCACCTAAAATAATCGCTGCTAATCCTGCTGCAGGACCACTTACACTTATATTTGAGTTACTTAATAATCCTACTACGATTCCTCCGATTACCCCTGATATAATACCTGATATCGGTGGAGCACCTGATGCTAACGCAATCCCTAAACACCTTGGGAGTGCTACTAAAAAGACCACAAGGCCTGGAGCAACACTTTTTTTCAGTGCTGCTATACTCATATTATTTGTCATTGTTATTTTACGCTTAAGTTTTCCTTTTTACACCTTAAATCTGCAGAAAAAATTTAGACGAGAATGAATTATACTAAACAGAGCAAGATTAGTGATTAAAGCACACTACAGTGTGGTTTAAGAACTAATTGAAGCTGTGTAAAGTAGAATTTATCCGCAGTAAATAATGGTTGCAGATTTAAGGTTATAGCCTAGATAAAAGCAATACAAAGCCTTTTGATTAATTGTTTCCAAAAAATCAATTTCACAGGGCTAAAAAAAGAAATGATTAATTAACTAAAGTCTTCGTCATTGCGGACAATTAACAATTTTGCAAGGAAGACTTCTGTTACAACAAAAGGCATCATAGGTGTCAGAAAGAAACATAGCACATGTTCTACAGTATATAAACCTAGAATTAACGTTAGCCAAATACTATAAAGTCATTTTACATCATAGTTCTTGTCTTAGATCTAAATTGTCGAATTACTTTACGCGTATTTATCTATGCGTATTTTGGAATAAACTGCATAATCATTCTTATCTATAAAAATAGATAGATAAGTAACCTATAAAATGTCTTTTGTTATATTCACTATTAGCGTTTCCTAATAGGAATCACTAAACTAAGCGTTCAGGAGGGGGAGATAAAATATCGAATTCTTGTGATTCGTATACAAGTTTTAATTGAGAAAAGTTTGTTTCCAATCCTTCCCCTGCGTCAAATAAGTTAGCCTCTTTAGAAGAACTAAAGTCCCATAAGTGGCCTTTCTCTTCTTCTTCCGCATTGGTAATTGGTTTCTTGTTTTCTTCAGAAATTGTCACTGAAGGTATATCCAACTCAATACCCGCCAACACCGCGATAGTCGGCATAGCGATAAAGTTTACAAAGAAGAATAATACAATTAGTGATACATATTTCATATGGACAAAAATAGTTTTTTTAGAAAAAAAACAATGCGTTAAGTTGTTAATTTTACTATAAAATAGTAGATAAACTTCTAAGTACAGATTCTCTACTTTATTGCTTATTTTTGCTTAAAAGAATACTATGAAAGTACAAATACTTAGTGATCTACATTTAGAGTTTGGTTATAGTGCCTCTCTAAAATTTGACAAAGCAGATATAATTGTTTTGGCAGGAGACACACATATAGGTATAAAAGGTATAGAATGGGTAAAAAAGTATATACCTAATAAAGAAGTTATCTACCTATTAGGCAATCACGAATACTACAAAGGGAGTTACCCTAAAACATTACATAAAATTAAAGAGACAGCTATAGATTCTAAAATTCACGTACTAGAGAATAGCTACATAGATATAGGTGATATTCGATTTCACGGATGTACATTATGGACAGACTTCACTATTTTTGGCAGTCCTATAGAATACGGTATGTTATGTCAAGAAAAAATGAATGATTATAAACGCATTAAAAAAGACCCTTCTTATTCTAAGATAAGAAGCATAGACATCTATACTATTCATCAAAAATCAATGCGTTGGTTACAGCAGAGTTTAAGTACATCTACAACATCTAAAAATATAGTAGTAACACATCACGCTCCAAGTATACAATCAGTACCAGAACAGTATAAAAACGATGCCGTAACTGCTGCATATGCATCTAACTTGGAAAATTTTATTACTGAATATCAACCGATGTATTGGATACACGGACATATTCACACTCCTATAAATTATAATATTGGCAATACACAGGTAATCTGTAATCCCTATGGATACATAGATGACAAAGACAATGGCTTCAATAGAGAATTAATTATTGAGATATAAACATCAAGTCTGGGGTTAATTAGCTTTTGTTTAGCTGTCTATCGCATATTTGGTATTAAAAAAGCGACTAACCTTTACAGATTAGCCGCTTTTTATTAATCTCTTAATAGAGAATTAGTTCTTTGTTCTATTACTTACTAACTGCTTTAAAGCAGCCCATTGTCTCAATGTTGTTTTTGCTTCTTGAGCAGGATATCCCAATACTGTTTTGCCTGCTTCTACATCACCTGTTACTCCTGATCCTGCACCAACTACAGCGCCTTGCCCAATGGTAACGTGATCTTTAATAGAAGCACTTCCACCGATTACGACAAAATCTTTTAACGTAACAGATCCTGCTAAACCACTATTTCCTGCCATAATACAGAATTTACCTAACTCACAGTTATGTCCTATTTGAACAAGGTTATCAATTTTACAACCATCTCCGATAATCGTAGCACTGAACTTACCTCTATCAACACAAGAGTTTGCCCCTATCTCTACATAGTTACCGATAACTACATTACCAATTTGAGGTATCTTAACTAACCCTAACTCAGGAGAAGGACAGAAACCAAAACCATCTGCTCCAATCACTGCATTAGGATGTAAAATACAATTGTGCCCAATATGACTACGCTCACGTACAATAACACCAGACCATAATATCGTGTTATCCCCTATAGTACTGTCATCTAATACAGTTACATTTGGATATATCTTTACATTTTTACCAATTACTACGTTCTCACCGATTACACAACCTGCAGCTATTTTAGCTCCTTCTCCAATCATAGCAGTACTGTCTATCGTTGCATTAGGATGAATATCTGTTTTAAATATAGGCATATTAGGAGCAAATAACGTAAGTAACTTAGCTAATGCTAAATCAACATTATCGACTTTTATAAATGCTCTATCAATACCTGGTAAAATAGAAATATCTTTATTTACAATTGCTATAGGAGCTTTCGATTCGCCCCATAAACGTTCATACTTTTTATTACCAATAAATGAGACTTGACATTCTTTGGCTTTTTCCAATTGCTCAGCAGTGCTAATCTGTTTTAATGTACTTCCGACAACAACGCCATTTAAAACATCGTTTAATTCAGTTAAAGAGTATGATTTCATAATTGTAAAATAAAGTTTCTGAGTTTTGTTTAATTAAAACGAAGAAAAATAAAAAATATTACAATACAAAATCGAATTAATTTATTTTTCTCAACAACTAACCATTTTATGTTCAAAAAAGATAAATTACCCTAAAACAGAGATGCTTTAAATTACAATATTTTAATTAATCTTTAAAAACAAGCAAATAAAACACCTATTTTAAAACATATCTGTCATTTTATAACATTTATTTGAGAATACATAAATTAACATTCTTATAATCAAATAAATTCGAATAGAGCTTCGTAAATAGGATTATATTACAAAATGTAAATTAAAAACAATGTAGCCTAGTCCATTCTAAACGTCAATATAAACTCACTTCCTACTCCATATTCACTATGGACAGCTATTGCTCCTCCTTGCGCTTCAATAATCTCTTTGCTTATTGAGAGACCTAATCCTGTACCTTCTTTATGTGTACCAGGCACTCTAAAGTAACGGTCAAATACACGTCCTAGATATTCAGGTGGTATTCCCATTCCTTCATCTTTTACTTTTATGATGGTATGAAACTCATCTTGTATTACATTAACCTCAACTATTGATGATTCATGTGAATAATTAATTGCATTAGCAATAAGGTTCGTCAGCACCCAAGTAGTCTTTTCTACGTCTAATCTAATCCTATCGATTCGCTCAGGTATTTTTACACTTAAAGTAATGCTCTTTTGGTCTGCTTGAATGTGGTTTGCCTCCACCGCATACTGTACGATTTGCGCTACCTCATATGGCTTCATATTCATACTTATTTTACCACTTTCTATTTGAGTAAGATTAAGTAATTCTGACGTAATCTTTAATAATCGCCCTGCATCATCTTGAATACTATCTATTAGTGTACTCTGCTCTTCATTCAGATTGCCTATTCGCTCGTTTTTCAACAATTGTAGACTCATCTTCATAGAAGATATAGGTGTTTTAAATTCATGAGAAACCGTAGCTATAAAACGAGTTTTAGCAGCATCCAGCTCTTTAAATTCTGTGATATTCTTTAAAATAATTACGTGTCCTACTAACTCTTTGTGCTCCTCCCCTGTAGGCGTAATCTCTATATGTAAAAACTCCTTGTTAAAGTAGTTCTCCTTATCATTGTGAATGATCTTTAATGGTTCTTTTTCTATCTGCTCTACATTCATATCCTTGAGTAACATGCGCATCAAATCATTGTAAATAGCAATATCTTTACTGCTTTTACCTACCATTTCTTCTTCTGTTAATCCAAGCACTTTACACGCCTCTTCATTGACAAATATCACCTGCATATTTTCATCCAACCCTATTACTACATCAGGCATATTGTTGATCAGGGCTTCTATCCTCTTCTTCTGACGCATCAGTTTTGCTAGATGGCTATTGTTATATTCTTCTAACTTTTGTGCCATCGTATTAAACGATTGTGCCAACTCTCCAAACTCGTCATTCTTATCTAAAAACACACGTTCTTTATAATTACTACTCGCGATTTGTTTAATACTCATCGTCAATTTCTGAATCGGATCAGCAATATTAGAAGGCAAATTAATCAATAAACCTAATGCGATAATAAAACATGCTGTTCCCGCAATAGCAATCCAGATAGTAGCTTGTATAGCTGTTTTATTAGCTAATTCACTCTTGAGTTCAATGGCTTGCATATTCATCTCCATCACTTCTATCAGCCATTCTCTAATCTGAAGTAAATCTTCGTTGCGTTGACCCTCTTTCTTATATGCTTCAAAATAAGTACGCAAAGTAGCGTTCATCTCCTTTTCTCCCTCTTCTGTTGCATTGCCCTCTTGTTTTCTCAATTGCTCTTCAAACTGAATCAAACGACTATCTCCTGCTTTGTCTAAAGCACGCAACATACTCTTGGCGTACAAAAGCGAATTGTAATTATCGTGCAATATATTACGCGTATCCAACTTCAAGAAGTGAATATACACTGCCCCGATTCCTCCTAAAAAGATAATCAGTGTGAATAATAGCCCTAAACCTAACGTTAGTTTTGTTTTAATTCTCATTTCGAAAAGATTATAATATCAATTGGCAAAGACGATAGTTTCTTTAATAGCTGGTTAAATACATTAGTCGCTAAAATAATCTGATATAAACGCAAACGTGGCTTCCCTATGCAAATAGTAGTTACTTGTCTTTGTTCTACTTGTACCATAATTGCTTTAGCAATATTCTGGTGTTCACTCTTAATAATTTCAGCTCCTAATTCAGTAGCTAATTTAAAATTATTAATCAAATGTCGTTGTTTGTCTAAGGCTATTTTATCAGGGTGTTCTTTTGGAGTTTGCACATAGAGTACGTACCACTTAGAATTTAAATACCCAGCCAAACGAGCTGTTTTTCTAATTACATTTTTCGCGTTCTTATCATTAGAACTAATACACGCCATAAAGCGATTAGGCTTTGCCAATACTGAGATACTTACTTCAGTAGCCACCTTGTTCTCTACGTGAGAAGCTACTTCTTTTAAAGCAAGTTCTCGCAGTTGCAAGATATTAGAAGACACAAAGAAATTTTGTAATGCAGCTGAGATCTTCTCTGGAGGATATATCTTACCCTCTTTTAATCGCTCTATCAAATCATCTGCTGTAAGATCTATATTAACTACCTCATCAGCCTCTTGTAATACTTTATCAGGTACTCGTTCTGTCACATCTATAGATGTTATCTCTTTTACAGCGTTGTTTAAACTTTCGATGTGTTGAATATTAAGGGCAGATATCACATTGATACCTGCCTCTAATATTTCCATTACATCTTGCCAGCGTTTAGCATTCTTGCTTCCAGCTATATTTGAATGAGCCAATTCGTCAATAATGACTATTTCAGGACGATCCTTTAAAATAGCTTCCAAATCAAGCTCTTCAATCATCTTTCCTTTATAGAAAACTTCTTTACGTGGTATAAGAGGTAACCCTTCTAATAGAGCATGCGTCTCCTTGCGATTGTGAGTTTCTATAAACCCCAACTTCACATCAATACCATTACGCTGCAAATCTCTTGCTTCTAATAGCATACGATAGGTTTTACCCACCCCTGCACTCATTCCTATATACACTTTAAACTTACCTCGTTTAGAACGACGAATAAGTTCTAAGAAATCTTCTGCACTTTGACGACTTTCTCTTTCCATCTACAACCGAATTGAAATACTACTTCCTATAAATGTTTGTCCTGTTACCTCTTTATCATTTCTCATAAAGATAGCGTCTTTACTGTTCAAAGACCTTGCCTCTATTCGCCATAATACCTCATCTGTAATCTGATAATCTACATTGACAGAATATCCCCAAGTCTGAACCCCATTAATAGTACCTGTATTTATAATCACACCATCCTTATCAGCATAATACTCTGCTCTTGTAGCCACTCTCCACTTATCTGTTAGCTTATACTGTCCCATTATAAGTGGTGCATACCAATTGCTATACGCCTTAGCGTCTTTCTCCTTTTGCTGAGCTCCAATATCAAAACCTGCTAATAAAGTAAGGTGATCATTTAACTTATAGGTTGCATATAAATGGTGAAAGTAACGCATTTTACGCTCTGCATCTGGCGTATCACTCCCTACGAAAGAACTACTATTAATTGTCCATTTCGTACTAGGGGTATAAGTCAATTGATGACCTACAGCCAAAGTAGAGTTGCCTTCTGGACGTTGTATGCGTTGCCATCCATTCATTAAGTTAACAGCAATCATCCACTTTTGATTAGGTGTTAAATAAGACAACTTAACTGCTGATGAAAAGTAAGGAGAATTCTCAGCCATCATACTGCGAGTCATCGTCATAATATCAGCTCCTATATTACTCTCAAATCCAATATGGGAAGGCATAATACCAGCGTCTAACCACAGTTCTTGTGTTGGGGATAACTTCACTCCTACATTAGCTTCATAAATATTCTTTAATCCATCTGGTTCATTTGTCATATTAGACTTCACATACGTTCCTGCCATTAAAGCAAGATTGGCACGTACTCTATCTTTGTTGTAACTCAACTTAGCCATTCCGAAGTTTAAATTTACTTCATTATGTCTGTTATAAGAATACAAAAAACTGTTTATTTGTCCAGATTTTGGTTGATTAAAATCATACATATAGTACAACTCTGCATAACCACTCACTTTTAATTCATCTGTCCATTTGCGTTCTTGTGCTTGGACAGATGAAAAAGCAAGTGCACCGATGACAAGTGCACCCACTAAAGAAAAACTCTTTTTCATACTATTTTAAAGCATCTAATGCTATATTCAGTTTTACTACATTGATTATTTGTGGACCTAATATTCCCAACAATGGTTGTTGTGTTTCTTCAGCTACCAATTGTTCTAAGCGATTTATTGCAATCCCCCTTGTTTTGGCGATACGCGCTATTTGGACTTTAGCCGCTTGTACAGAGATATTAGGATCTAAACCACTACCACTAGCAGTAATTAGGTCTACTGGAATATCTTGTTTGTTCACCTCTGGGTTCTTAGACATAAAATCGTCAATGCGATTTTGTACTTCTGCTAAGTACTCCCCATTGGTAGCAGCTTTATTACTTGCTCCAGAACCAGCTGCATTGTACGCTACAGCGGATGGACGTGACCAAAAATACTTATCAGAAGTAAAAGTCTGCCCGATGTTCTCATAGTTTTTACCATTTGCAGATTCTACTGTAAATCCCTCTCCCGAATTAGGAGATACTTTAGCAATTCCCCACATTGTTAATGGGTAAGCCACACATAACAACACCAATAAACCAGTGGTTAATATAATAGAAGGTAATAGATTTGTTTTCATTTGTATATTACATAAATAGTGATACGAAAAGGTCGATAAGTTTAATTCCTATAAAAGGAACAATCACCCCACCTAATCCATAAATTAATAAGTTGCGACGCAATAGTGCACTTGCTCCAATTGGCTTATAAGCCACTCCTTTTAGCGCTAATGGAATCAAGAAAGGAATAATAATCGCATTAAAAATAACTGCTGACAGTATAGCACTCTCAGGACTGTGTAGATTCATAATATTCAACCCTTGCAAAGCTGGAATAGCAGTGATAAACAAAGCAGGAATAATAGCAAAATACTTCGCTACGTCGTTCGCAATACTAAAAGTAGTCAGCGTACCGCGAGTCATTAGCAATTGCTTACCAATCTCTACTACCTCGATTAACTTTGTTGGGTCATTATCAAGATCCACCATATTACCTGCTTCTTTAGCAGCTTGTGTTCCACTATTCATTGCTACACCTACATTGGCTTGAGCTAAGGCAGGAGCGTCATTAGTACCATCCCCCATCATCGCTACTAATCTACCTTCTGCTTGTTCGCGTTTGATGTAATTCATTTTATCTTCTGGTTTTGCCTCTGCGATAAAGTCATCCACACCCGCTGCTGTGGCAATGTATTTTGCAGTCATCGGATTATCCCCTGTAACCATTACTGTTTTAATACCCATTTTTCTCAATCGAGCGAAGCGTTCTTGAATACCTGGTTTTATTACGTCTTGCAGTTCTACTACTCCTAACACTTGCTCATTTTGAGAAACTACTAAAGGTGTTCCTCCATTTTCTGCTACATTTCTTACACAGTCTGCTACTTCACTTGGAAATACATTACCTGCATTCACATAAATATTTTTAATAGCATCTACTGCTCCTTTTCGAATGCGTACATCGTCATAATCTATACCCGAACTTCTTGTCTCTGCTGTAAAAGAGATAAAACGAGGATTATTTACTGTAAAATCAGTAGGATCTACACCTGCCAACTCTATAATAGACTTCCCTTCTGGTGTATCATCACTTAACGAACTCAAGACTGCTGCTTTAATCAGCACATTCTTATCTACACCTTTTGCAGGGTGAAAGTTTGTTGCCTTACGGTTACCAATAGTAATCGTACCTGTTTTATCTAATAGCAACACATCTATATCTCCTGCTGTCTCTACAGCTTTACCACTTTTGGTAATCACATTAGCTCTTAAAGCTCTGTCCATCCCTGCTATACCAATAGCTGATAACAATCCACCTATTGTGGTTGGAATTAAACAGATATACAATGATATTAATGCACTGATAGTAATCGCTACATTAGCGAAATCAGCAAAAGGTTTTAGCGTAATAATCACAATAGTAAACACTAAGGTAAAACCTGCTAATAAGATAGTCAGCGCTATCTCGTTTGGCGACTTTTGTCTATTCGCTCCCTCTACTAAAGCGATCATCTTATCAAGGAAGCTTTCTCCTGCCTGAGCCGTGACACGTACCTTAATACGATCTGACAATACCTTGGTACCACCAGTCACAGAACTCTTATCTCCGCCAGCTTCTCTAATCACAGGAGCACTCTCTCCAGTAATAGCACTTTCATCTATGGTGGCTAAACCTTCTATGATCTCCCCATCTGCTGGGATTATATCTCCCGCTACACATACATAGACCATTCCTTTTAGTAAAGTAGAAGACGATACTTTAGAACCATCATCTAATGTTGCAGGCGTTTCCTCTCTTGTTTTGCGCAAGCTATCCGCTTGCGCTTTTCCTCTTGCTTCAGCGATAGCCTCAGCGAAGTTGGCAAACAACAGAGTCACAAACAACAATAAAAAGATGGTGAAGTTGTATCCAAAGCTACCTTGACTTGTTTCACCTAATAATATCCATATACACACCCCTAACATAATCGCTGTTCCTATCTCTACAGTAAACATCACTGGATTGCGGAATAACGTTCTTGGGTCTAACTTAATAAAAGCTTCTTTTAATGCTTTCATCACTACCTCTTTTTGAAAAAGAGCTTTATTATTTTGAGTTGCCATTTTTTATAAACTTATTATTGTAAAATAATCAGCAATTGGTCCTAAAGTCAATACTGGGAAAAATGCTAATGCCGCTACGATTAAGATCACCGTAAGCACGATCAATCCGAATGTTGAAGTATCTGTTGGTAGTGTTCCTGCACTCTCAGGTACATAGCGTTTCTGTGCTAAACATCCTGCTAAAGCTACAGGCCCTATGATAGGTAAGAATCGTCCCATTAGTAAAATGATACCTGTCGAGAAGTTCCACCAAGGAGTATTATCTCCCAATCCTTCAAATCCACTACCATTATTCGCTGCAGAAGATGTATATTCATACAGTATCTCACTAAATCCGTGGAAGGAAGGATTATTTAAAGTATCTCTTGTCAAATCAGGAAAAGCTGTTGCCAATGCTGTACTACTCAATATTAACAATGGGTGAATTAATGCAATAACCATCGCTATCTTCATTTCCTTTGCTTCTATCTTCTTGCCAAATAATTCAGGTGTTCTACCCACCATCAGACCACTGATAAACACAGCCAATACAATGAATACAAAGAAGTTTAAGATACCTACTCCTACACCACCATAGAAGCTGTTAATCATCATAGCCAATAGTTCATTCATTCCCGATAACGGCATAGAACTATCATGCATAGAGTTAACCGAACCAGTTGATATAACAGTTGTCACTATACTCCAGAATCCTGATGAAGTAGCACCTATACGCACTTCTTTTCCTTCCATTGAACCAAGAGAATTGTCTATACCCATCGCTGTGATATTAGGGTTACCTCCTGCTTCCATCAGTACGTTAGGAACAACCAGACATAAGAAACCTACTGTCATCACTCCAAACATCATCCACGAGAATCGCTTGCGTTCGATATAATACCCAAAAGCAAAGATCATTGCCAATGGAATAATCAGCTGAGCGATCATCTCAGTCATATTAGTTAAGTAAGTCGGATTCTCAA
>JBOFGJ010000697.1:0-12104 GCA_051649065.1 Flavobacterium sp.
AATATGCGAATGGTATAAAAGACCAAATTATTACTGATAGAAGCGGTACTGTAACAGGTATTATGAGTGATTACCAAGGTACACTTCAATTCGCTCCTAGAACTATGGATGATATGGCTCTTGATCAAGATCCTTTTGAAGGAGAAACTGAAGAGCCAGGAATACAAGAGGAACTTAAATTTGTAGGGACTCATATCTTTAAAGGAGCTGATTTTGAAGATTGGAACTTATTTACTGCTATAACTTCTCAATTCCCTTTACCTGATTATGTTAAACCTGTTGCAGATAATTATAAAGGAGTAGCTGGTAAACAGTCATTACATATTAATGGTAATATCGATAAGAATGCACCTATCTTTACTATGGCTGATGTGCCTGGTCATAAAGGAGCTACTAAATTATCGTTTATTATGAAAGGAGCTTCTCAAAAAACTATTTCTATTGAGATTATCAAAAAAGATGGTAAAACAGAAGCTTATAATGTTATTAACTTTACAGATCCAAAAGTAAATGCTTATGGTTCTCCTGCGACTACGCTATCTAAAAGTTTAACTATTGAGAAAGCATCTGAGAAAATGACTAATGGTAATGGTAGTAACTCATATGTAGCTAAAGGAATTAAAGCTGTTGATACTAAGGGTACTTGGGTTAAAGTTACTTTAAATATTGCTGGTGTTGAATATAATGATACAGGTAAAGGTGACTTTATGCGTGTACGTATGGGTAATAATGAGCTTTATGATTTAAAACTTGATGAGCTTCGTTTCGAAGACGGTACACCAGGTGATGGAGGTACAACTGATCCAGAAGTTCCTGGTGGGGATAAAATGAATATTCTAGGTAAAGAAGGGACTTTTAAAGACTTGATTACAACTGCTGAACAAGGAATAAAGGTAACTGAAGTTAAAGGTAATGCAATTAAAATAGAAGGAACATCGACTAATAATGGCGCTGGTTTTTCAATAGGAGATATAGCTGTTCCTGCAAATGCTAAAAATATTGTTTTTTACGTTACAGGAGAGAGTACTCCTGGAGGTAAAGATAATGATAGAGGTACTTTCGTTGTGAATACACATGATGCGGCTAAACTTATATTAGCAAACTATAGTATTAAAAATTCTTTAGCTAATGGAAAAAGTGGAGAGATTATTGTTCCAGGAGTGAATGATAATAAAAATGATTATGTTGGCTCAATCAAAACTAATGGTAAAGTGAAAGTTATTTTGCCTTTAAAAGATATTAGTTTAAATAATACAGGGATTGGTGGATTCTTACAGTTTAGATTTGCAAAAGATGGTAAATTCTCTTTAACGATTGATAATATCACTTTCGAATAACCCGATTATTCAAAAACAAAATAAAACCTAAAAAGCTCGGCTATGCCGAGCTTTTTTTATGCTGTTAAGTCAGACTTAAATTGTAAAAGAAGTGTTTATAACGTGTAGTTATTCGCTTGTTCAACACTGTCACAAGACCTTTCTAATAACTCTTCAACAAAAGGTTCTCTATATAGAGTAATCCTGGGGGATTGTTGAATAAATGTTGAAGTATTTAATTCTAGAACTATATCTGCTAAATTGAATACCTGATATATTGCTAAAACATCTTATCAATGATCTCTTGACCATATACTAGAGATACTTCTTCTACGAAAGACTGAAAGCTAAAGCTTGCTTCTTCGTTAGCGTTATCAGAGATCGTACGGATAACGATAAATGGGATGTCAAACTCATAACACACTTGCGCTACAGCAGCCCCTTCCATCTCCACACATAATACTTCAGGTAACTGTGCTTGTAAATTGTTTTTTTGTTCTGAGGTTGAGAAAAATTGATCTCCACTTGCTATGGTACCAAAGTGAACAGTAGGAGTTGTTATATTAAACTTAGCCAATTCACTAGCATTGATTAGTTGATGTAAATTCTCTAACCCAAACATGTTTTCTATGTGTGTACAAGTCTCTTTTGACCATTCTTGGTCTGTATCAAAATACGTTTTTCCTAATAGAGGTATTTCAAATTTAGGTCTTAATGGAGAAGCATCCATATCGTATTGGACTAAATCTTTAGCGACTACTACATCTCCTACTTTTACATCAGCGTGTATTCCACCAGCGACCCCAATAAAAGCGATACTGTCAACTTTAAACTCTAGAATAAGAGTTGCTACTGTTGCAGCTGCAGCTACTTTTCCTATACGTGAATAAACAACTACTACTTTTTGATTGTTGATATAACCTTCATAATAGGTGCGATTACCTATTTTAACTTCTGTTTTATCCTTTAATTGAGTGATGATTCCATTTACTTCTTGAGGAATGGCTCCTAGTATACCTATCGTTTTATCTGATTGCATAAGTGAATTGATATTTTGAAATTCAAAAGTACAAATTTAACCTGGACTAAGCGATAGGCATATTAACCAAAGGGAAGTATACAAAATAGGTCTGAATTTATAAAAAGGCTGAGTTTAAAATAGTCCTGTGGACTGCTTTAAAACGAAGAGCCAGCAGTAGCAAGGTATGTAGTATGGTTTAGAGCTAATGAAGGAGCTATGCAGTAGAGTTGTTTTGCTATTCGTTTTTAGTTTGTTTTATCAGAAGGAGGTATATGCTTTTGAGAAGTATTGTTGTCTTCAATATTTAAAATACTGATTTAAAATGAGTCTATTTAATAGGCTGAAATGTACCTAATTCAGATTTGATTCGTTCTTGTAGAACGCTGTGTACTGTATTTTAAATAAGATATTTAGGGAAAATAGCTTGTGAAAATCTTGTATAATAAAAAATTATTTAAGAGAGATGTAAAAATAGTATCTTTACAGCGAGTAAATAAATGCGATAATTCCCAAATGGGATTCAATATATAAAAATAAATAGATGGCTTGTACAAATTGTTCAACAGATAAAGATAGTAGTGGGCTTCCGAAAGGATGTCAGAATAAAGGAACGTGCGGTACAGATGGCTGTAATAAATTAGCAGTTTTCGATTGGTTGTCAAATATGGTTTATCCTACTGGCACTGAGATATATGATATAGTAGAGGTTCGTTTTAAGAACGGTAGAAAAGATTTTTATCGATACCCAAAAGAGATTAGTATCTCGATGGGAGATATCGTAGCGACGGAGTCTTCTCCAGGACATGATATCGGTATCGTATCATTAGTAGGAGAACTAGTGAAGGTACAGATGAAGAAGAAAAAAGCGGATCCAAATGGGGAGGTTTTAAAGATATACCGCAAAGCAACTCAAAAAGATATAGATATCTGGCAAGAAGCACGAAATAGGGAAGAAAAAGTTAAAGTAAAAGCTCGTGAAATGGCTATTGCTTTAAAGCTAGAGATGAAGATTTCGGATGTAGAGTTTCAGGGAGATGCTTCTAAAGCTACATTTTACTACACAGCTAGTGAGCGTGTTGATTTTAGACAATTGATTAAAGATTTTGCTCGTGAGTTCAGTATTCGCATTGAGATGAAGCAGGTAGGTTTCCGTCAGGAGGCTGCTAGACTAGGGGGTATAGGATCATGTGGGCGTGAATTATGTTGTTCTACATGGTTAACTGACTTTAGAAGTGTGAATACTTCTGCTGCTCGTTACCAACAACTTTCATTGAATCCGCAAAAGTTAGCGGGACAATGTGGTAAGTTAAAATGTTGTCTTAACTTTGAATTAGATACTTATTTAGAGGCATTAAAAGACATGCCTGATTCTGATACGAAGTTAATGACTGTAAAAGGATTAGCTATATGTCAGAAGATTGATATCTTCAAAGGACAGATGTGGTTTGCGTATATTAATAATTCTGCGAATTGGTATGTACTATCTACAGACATGGTGAAAGAGATACTAGCGTTAAATAAGAAAGATCAAAAAGGAGAAGACTTAGAGAGTTATATGTTGGAAGTTGAATCTGATGATATTGATTTTAACAACGTATCTGAACAAGATAGTGTAACTCGATTTGACCAACCAAAACGCAAGAAAAAACCTACTCGTAACAAGAAGAAAGAAGGGGTAACGAAGGAGGGACAAGAGTCTCAAGCTCCGATAGCGAAGAGAGAAAGACCTATAGGTAACGAGAATAGAAATAGACAAGGCAAACCTGGAGAGCGCGATTCTCAGAATAAGCAACAGGTGCGCAACCGTAGTAAAAATAAGCCTGAGGGAGCTAAAGAGAATGAAGGTGATAACGTAGCAAGACAGGCGACTACTGGCGACTCTAAGAATGTGCGTAAAGAACATACTGCTGGAGCTAAACGTGAGAATAAGACACCAAGAGAGCCTAGAGAGAATAAAGGACCAAGAGAACCTAAAGGAGTTCAACAGGAAAGAACTAAACCTGTAGATGGTGCTACTGAGGGAGGAGATACTCCTAAGGCTAAACACCATAAGAATCGCCCAAACAGGAATAAGAATATAAAGAAAGATAATAACAACAATAGTAATAATTCTAATGCAGAGAATAACTAGTTATTTACTCGTATTAAGTGTTTTAGTATTGTCAAGTACATCATGTCAACAAGATAGTAAGATGTTATTTGATCAGTATCAAGAGACTTCTGGTACATGGGATAAGGAAGATGTAAAAACATTTGTATACGACGTACAGGATACCGTACAGCGTCATAATTTATTTATGAACTTAAGGGTAAATAAGAACTATCCTTATAGCAATGTATTCGTGATTTTTAAGATACATCAACCGAATTCGGATATTATGATAGATACACTTCAGTTCCAAATGGCTAAGCCAGATGGTACCTTACTAGGTAGTGGGTTCTCTGATGTAAAAGAGAGTAAACTTGAGTTAAAAGAAGGCTATGTATTTCCTAAGCCAGGTAGCTACAAATTCTCAGTAGAGCAAGTAGTACGCGAGTTAGGAGAGGTAGATGGAGTTAATTCATTAAAAGGAGTGTCAGAAGTGGGATTCCGAATTGAAAAACAGTAATAGAACAAAAGAATTATAAGTATTATTCATTTTATGAATTCAGACAACAAAAACAAAACAGGTAAGAAACAGCCTAAGACGATGAAGAACTATTTAAAAATGTTTTGGATAGGCTTTTTCGGATTTGTAGCGGCAGTTATTTTCTTTTTCTTATGTGCGTCTTGGGGAGTTTTCGGTCAGATGCCTACGTTTGACGAACTTGAGAATCCAGCTAGTAATGTAGCTACAGAGATTATCTCGTCAGATGGGAAGACCATAGGTAAGTTTTATTTAGAGAATCGCGTGCCTATTAAATACGAGGATTTGCCAGAGTATTTAGTAAATGCATTGATTTCTACAGAAGACGAACGTTTTAAAGAGCACTCAGGAATTGATGCACGTGGTACATTACGTGCGATTACATCAGTTGGTAGTAGTGGAGGTGCAAGTACAATCACGCAACAATTAGCAAAACTATTATTTCACGGAGAGGGATCTAGAAGTTTACCTAAGCGTATCACACAGAAAGCAAAAGAATGGGTTATCGCCATTAAATTAGAAAGACAGTACACCAAAGAAGAAATTCTAACGATGTATTTAAATAAAGCTGATTTCGTTAATAACGCAGTTGGTATTCGTTCTGCTACTCGTATCTATATGGGTAAAGAGCCTAAAGATCTAACAATAGATGAAGCAGCAATGTTTGTTGGGATGTTACAAAACCCAGCTTACTTTAATCCTGTGCGACGTCCTGAACTAGTTGAGAAGCGACGTAATGTCGTATTACATCAGATGGCTCGTAATGGACATATCACACAAGAGGAGAGTGAAAGATTACAAAAGAAACCATTGGCATTGCACTTTACTCCTGAAAGCCACAGAGAGGGTATTGCTACATATTTCCGTGAATACTTACGTGATTATATGCGTCGTTGGGTGAAAGAGAATCCTAAGAAAGATGGCTCTACATATGACATCTATCGCGATGGACTAAAAATATATGTGTCTATAGACTCTCGTATGCAGAAGTATGGAGAAGAGGCTGTAGAAGCTCATATCGCCAATCTACAAGAAGAGTTCTTTATCGATCAAAAGAATAATAAGATGGCACCATTCTATAAGATTAATCAAGGAGAGGTTGATAATATTATGATGCGTGCGATGAAGACTTCTGAGAGATGGAGACAGATGAGTGAGCAAGGAAAGTCTGAAAAGGATATTATCAAGTCATTCGATGTGAAGACTGAGATGCGTATATTTAGTTGGAAGGGGGATAGAGATACTATTATGACACCTAAGGACTCTATACGTTATTATAAGCACTTCTTACAAGCAGGTATGATGGCAATGGAGCCACAAACGGGACATATCAAAGCTTGGGTTGGAGGAATTAACTATAAACACTTCCAATATGATCACGTAGGACAAGGAGCGAGACAAGTAGGATCTACTTTCAAGCCTTTCGTTTACGCGACAGCTATTGAACAACTGCATTATTCACCTTGTGATTCTATTATTGATTCACCATTCACGATGCCTAAAGGTAGATATGGGATTTCTAAAGACTGGAGTCCACAGAACTCTAATCGTTCTTACAGAGGTATTATGACGCTTAAACAAGCATTAGCAGGATCGGTTAATACGGTTACGGCTAAGTTAATGGATAAGGTGGGACCTAAAGCAGTAGTGGATATGTGTAGAGATTTAGGTATATCTGCTGATATACCACAGAGTCCAGCTATCGCACTAGGAGCTGTAGACATTACAGTAAGTGATATGGTAGCGGCATATAGCACATTCGCTAACCAAGGAGTCTATGTTAAACCAACGTTTATTACTAGAATTGCGGATAAAAATGGTGTTATCTTATATAATGCTGTTCCTGAGACGAAAGATGTTGTGAGTAAAGATGTTGCTTATGCTATCATTAAGTTGTTAGAAGGGGTTACTGAATCAGGATCAGGTGTTAGATTGCGTACTACATGGCAAGGGGCTGGATATAAGCGTGTGACAGGTCATCCTTATAAGTTTACTAACCCTATCGCTGGTAAGACGGGTACGAGTCAGAATAATAGTGATGGATGGTTTATAGGTATGGTACCTAACTTAGCTACTGGTATATGGGTAGGTAATGATGATAGGGCTGCTCACTTTAGGTCAATGACTTATGGACAAGGAGCAACATTAGCACTTCCTATCTGGGGTATCTTTATGAATAAGTGTTATGCAGATAAAGGATTGAGTATTTCTAAAGCAGGGTTCCCTGTACCAGAGAACTTATCTATCCGAGTAGATTGTACAAAGATCGTACAACCTGAGACAGATGATGTGACAGAAGGAGCATTAGACACAGAAGAATTTGATTTTTAAGAATGATATATTAAACGCCTTTTTTTAAAGGCGTTTTTTTTTGTATTTTTAGAAACGTATTACTAAACCAATAATTATGATCAATAAAAAAGTAGCTGGTGTCAAAGAAGCATTGGCAGATATAAAAGATGATATGACCATCATGCTAGGAGGGTTCGGCTTATGCGGTATCCCTGAGAATAGTATCGCTGAGTTAGTAGAGAAGAATGTGACTGGACTTACTTGTATTTCTAATAATGCGGGAGTGGATAACTTCGGGTTAGGACTATTGTTACAAAAACGTCAAATTAAAAAGATGATATCATCGTATGTAGGGGAGAATGCTGAGTTCGAACGTCAGATGTTATCAGGAGAGCTTGATGTAGAACTGACACCACAAGGTACATTAGCAGAGAAGTGTAGAGCTGCTCAAATGGGAATACCTGGTTTTTACACACCTGCAGGATATGGGACTGAAGTAGCAGAAGGAAAAGAAGTAAGAGATTTTAAGGGTAAACCACATATATTAGAATTGGCATTTGAGGCTGATTTTGCCATCGTTAAAGCTTGGAAAGGGGATGAGGCAGGGAACTTGATATTTAAGGGTACAGCGCGTAACTTTAATGCTTGTATGACTGGTGCGGCTAAGATTACTGTAGCAGAGGTAGAAGAGTTAGTACCTGCAGGAGAGCTTGATCCTAATGAGATCCATGTACCTGGTATCTTTGTTAAGCGCATTTTCCAAGGTAAAAACTACGAGAAGAGAATTGAGCAACGCACTGTTCGCACTAAGAATTAATCACCCTTTTAAAGTCAAGTTATGTTAGATAAAGTAGGAATTGCAAAACGTATAGCAATGGAAGTTAAGGAAGGCTTCTATGTGAATTTAGGTATAGGTATCCCAACATTGGTAGCGAACTATGTGCCAGAAGGGATGAATGTTGAGTTTCAGAGTGAGAATGGTATCTTAGGTATGGGGCCTTTCCCTTTTGAAGGTGAGGAAGATCCAGATTTAATCAATGCAGGAAAGCAAACGATAACAAGTTTGCCTGGAGCATCATTCTTTGATTCAGCGACAAGTTTCGGTATGATACGTGGTAAGCATGTAGATTTGACAATCTTAGGTGCTATGGAAGTATCAGAAAAAGGTGATATTGCCAACTGGAAAATACCTGGTAAGATGGTGAAAGGAATGGGAGGGGCTATGGATTTAGTAGCTTCAGCAGAAAATATCATTGTAGCTATGATGCATGTTAATAAAGCAGGAGAATCTAAGATTCTTAAACAATGTAGTCTGCCATTAACAGGAGTAAAGTGTGTAAAAAAGATAGTAACAGAATTAGCTGTAATGGAAGTTTTAGATACAGGAATTAAACTATTAGAGCGCGCTCCAGGAGTGTCTGTAGAAGATATTATTAAAGCAACAGAAGTAACATTAATTATCGAGGGTGATATACCAGAGATGAATATATAAAAATGCAAAAAAGACTCTTAGGAGTCTTTTTTTATGGGTATCAGTGATGTAATATCTGTGTTAGTTACAATTTAACCCAGATTAAGTATTAGCCAAATACTACAAAGTACTTCTCCTTCATCTCTCAAAACCATACTATAGGCCTTGTTACTACTGGCTCTTCGTTTTAAAACAGTCCACAGGACTATTTTAAACTCAGCCCTTTCATAAATTCAGAGCTATTTTGCATAATTACTTTTATATGTCTATCGCTTAATCTGGGTTTAAAACTATTGTAAAAAATAATTTCAAACCGAACAACATATACCTTAATCTTCTAATTTACAGTAAATCAAAAAGTTATAAAATACATTAAACGCAACGATAAGCTTAAATAAATACATTAAAATCATTTTAACTAAAAATTATTGAATTAAATTCAATAACCTATTAAACGTTTGTTTAAATTTGCCCTCACAAATAATAGGACACATAATGGCATTAAGTGATAAACAGAAGGAAATACTAGTAGTCGCAGAAGAACTATTCTCTCAAAAAGGAATAGATGGTACTAGCATACGAGATATTTCTATAGCAGCAGGTATTAATGTTGCTATGGTTAATTATTATTTTGGATCTAAGAGTGCGATGGTTGCCGCTTTATTTGAAGTGAGACTTACCCGTACAAGAGAGAAGTTAACTGATTTGACTAAAGACACACGGTTAAATCCTATGGATAAACTATTAGCTTTCGTAGAGCACATGATGAATGTACAGCTACAGAATGCGGACTTCCATATTATTCTAATGGGACAACTGTCAAAAAAAGAGCGTGTCCCAGAGATCTGTGATGCTATGACTACCCTACAACTAGAGATATTAGAGATCATCAATGGCTTTATTCAAGAAGGGCATAGCACAGGATTATTTAAAGCTACACCTGATCCGATCACCTTTGTCATATTTGCTTTAGGCGTTATTAGTTATCTAATACACCACGAGCGCACATTAACGCAATATTGGAATATCGATAATCACGAAGAATATAGTTTGCATGTCAAACAACATATATATCCTTATTTAATACAATCCTTTCAATCAATTTTAATCTACAATGAACAGAAGTAATTACCTCTTACTTACTACGTTCTTTGCTTTTAGTTTATGGGCTCAGGAGCCTGATAAAAAAATACTTACTCTAGACCAAGCTATAGGCCTAAGTTTGCAAAACAGCAAAGAAATCAAAAAAGCGTCTGCTGTAAAAGAAGCCTCACGATTACAGGTCAACAGCGCAAAAAACCTGTACTACCCAAATGTGGAACTATCAGGTACTTACCTTCACTTATTTAGCGGAGCCAATGTCGATATCAAAGTGCCAATCCCCGCATCAGATCCATCACACTCTCCCGCAGCGATAAGTCCCGAGTATATGGCAATGACTCAAGCAACTGCAACTATGCCTTTATTTAGTGGTTTCAAAATTAGAAACGCTGTAAAGCAAAGTCAACAAGCTTATGAAATGACACAACTAGGGTCAGAAGCAACAACAGAGAACACTGTATGGGAAACAATCAATCTGTACTTTGCTCTTTATAAAACACAACGTTCTATTGAAATCTTAAAAGAAAACCACAAACGCGCTGTACAACGTACAAAAGACATGCAAAACTTCTTAGACAATGGTCTTATTGCGCGAAACGATTTTTTAAGAGTACAACTACAAGAAGCCAATGTGCAATTATCACTTCAAGAGACACAAACGGCTTTTAAAAATATCAATATGCGCTTAAACTCTCTATTAGAGTTGCCATTAAAAGAAACAATAGTTATCCAACCAATCAAAAAGATTGATGTATTACCCGATACAGAAAGTGGTATAACTAATCGAAAAGATGTTCAATACGCAAGTAAAAGTGTAGAATTAGCACAACGAAATATTCAACTTAATCGTGCTAACTATTACCCATCTATTGCCTTAACAGGTGGATATATGGCATTTCGCTTAGATAAAGTTATGGAAATGACGAATGCTACGATGATCGGATTAGGCATAAAGTATGACTTGACTTCTATCTTCAAAAATAGAACGGAAGTAAACATTGCCAAAGCTAAGAAACAAGAAGCTGAATATCAATTGCAAATTACAGAAGACCATGCTAATGTAGAACTACAGGAAGCGTATAATAATTATGACCTTACTGTACAGAAAAACAGTGTACTAAATACTGCGCTTACACAAGCTAATGAGAACTACCGTATCGTAAAAGATAAGTATGACAATGGCTTAGCAGATACAGATCAGTTGCTAGAAGCTGATGTACAACAACTACAAGCGCAAATAAACAGTGTGGTAGGTGAGGCTGATCAAACACTCTCATTATACCAATACGCATATAAAACAGGGAACCTAACAGAATACATCGAAAAATAATATGGATACTACGACTAATAACGAATATAAAAAACCGCTTAACAAAAAGTTTATTACTGCTCTAGTAGTTATCGTACTTGTAGGAGGTGGCTATGGTGTAAATAAATACATTCACTCTAGATCTCACGAGACAACTGATGATGCTCAGGTAGAAACTAAGATCACTCCTATTGTCTCAAAAATACCTGGATATATTAAGAATATCTATGTTCAAGACAACCAAGCTGTAAAAAAAGGAGATACACTTATCACTTTAGATAACACAGAATATGTCATCAAAGTAGAGCAAGCAAAAGCAAATTATCAAGCGGCTCTAAGTCAAGTAAAAGTAGCTGAAGCAGGACAGAATACAAGTGAGTCAACTGTACTCTCGTCTCAAGCGGGTGCTACCTCAGCATTAGCGAATGTATCTACTGCTAGAGCAAATATAGATGCTGCCAAAACACAACTGTGGAGAGCGAAAAATGACTATGACCGTTATAATAAACTATACGCTAGCCAATCTATCACGAAACAACAATATGAACAAGCATTAGCGGCTAAAGAAATAGCTGAGAAGCAAGTAATCGTATTACAAGAACAATTAAAAGCAATAGAAAAACAAGCTAATGCTGTCGCTCAACAAGTAAATATTAGCAAGTCACAAGCTGTAGCTACTACCTCTCAAATAGATGCTGCAAAAGCAATGGTAGATCAAGCGAAAGCAAATCTAGACAATGCTGAACTTTATCTTTCTTATACTGTGATCACTGCTAAAGAAGATGGTCAAGTATCTAAAATAAACTTGCAAAATGGGCAACTTATACAGCCTGGTCAAGGTCTATTTAATACTGTACAAAAAGAAAATATCTGGGTAGTCGCTAACTTTAAGGAGACACAGATGCAGTATATGCGCGAAGGACAATCAGTAATGATTAAAGTAGATGCATTTCCTAAACACAAATTT
>JBOFGJ010000698.1:0-2092 GCA_051649065.1 Flavobacterium sp.
ACTGTGCGTTACGGGGCTATTCTACTCGTGGGACTTCTTCTAGGATGGATGATATTCGGAGGCGCGGGCTCACATGAGCACAATGGCGAACCAGTGACTACCGAAGAGGGAAATACAGTATGGACGTGTTCTATGCACCCGCAAATCAGAATGGATAAACCAGGTAAGTGTCCACTATGTGCAATGGATTTAATTCCATTAAAATCATCAGATGGTGGAGATGATGTAGTGGATGATCAAGCTATCCAAATGAGTAAGGAAGCAGTAGCACTTGCCAATATTCAGACCACTAAAGTAGGCCATCAAGCCGCCATTAAAGATATACAGCTCTATGGGACCATACAGGTAGATGAACGATTACAACAATCACAAACTTCACACGTCAATGGTCGTATCGAGAAACTGTATGTAAACTTTACAGGAGAAGCAGTAAAGCAAGGACAACTTATCGCAACGATATACTCTCCTGATTTACTTACTGCTCAACAAGAGTTATTAGAGGCGTCAAAGCTTAGGGACTTACAACCATTATTACTTGATGCTGCTAAGGAGAAGCTGCGTATTTGGAAAATGTCTGAAGCCCAAATAAACAAAGTACTAAGTACAGGTACTGCCTCTCCATATGTTTCTGTTCACGCTAATACAAGTGGTATAGTAGTGGAGAAAAGTGTAAATCAAGGAGATTATATCAATCAAGGAACAGTGCTGTACAGCATCTCTAACTTGTCTAAACTATGGGCTGTATTTAATGCCTATGAGAATGACTTGCCTTTTATAAAAGAAGGAGATGTCTTAGAGTATACACTACAGAGTTTACCAGGAGAAGTATTTAAAGGAAAGATAGCATTTATCAACCCGATTATAGATGCTACTTCTAGAACAGCAAAAGTAAGAGTAGAAACAGATAATAGAAAGAATCAGTTAAAACCTGAGATGTATGCAAGCGCGAAAATATCAGCTCCTTTAAAACAGTACAACAAAGAAATGGTAATCCCTAAGTCATCTGTACTATGGACTGGTAAACGCTCAGTGATCTATGTAAAACAACCTAACACGGCTACACCTGCTTTTATGCTAAGAGAGATCGTTTTAGGACCTTCTTTAGGAGATAACTACGTAGTAATGTCAGGATTAGAGAATGGTGAGGAAATCGTAACTAATGGGGTATTTACAGTAGATGCAAGTGCTCAGCTGGAAGGTAAACGCAGTATGATGAATAATGATGATGCTCCAGCAGCTACAGGTCACACTAATCACAGTGCAGGACATACTGAGGCTTCAGCCCCTGCTGCTAATCAAGAACACGCTATGCTAAAGGTAAAAGGAAACTGTGATCTATGTAAAGAGAGAATAGAATCAGCTGCTAAGAAAGTAAAAGGTGTATCTACTGCCTCTTGGGATGTAAAGGCGAAAGTACTTCACCTTAACTTTGACAAGAAGTTAACCTCTAAGGCTGCTATCTCTAAAGCGGTAGCTAAGGTAGGACATGATACAGAACTTGACAAGGCTACTGAGGCTGATTATAAAGCGCTACATAGCTGTTGCCAGTTTGAGAGATAGTAATTGTTGTTGTTTTGTGTTTTTGGTATTTTGTTTTTTTGCAAGTTTGTGTGCCGATAGATGTACTAAGACTTCACAACATCACGACTTCACAAAAAAACAACTTCACGGAAAAAGAATGTAGAGTTAACTCTGCATTCTTTTTTCTAACTTTACTTCACAAAAGACAACACTGTCGAGGATTTATATCCGTGACGTGAAATACAAAAAAAACAAATAACAAAATAATCAAATGAAAAAAGTAATTTTAAGTTTCGCAGTATTAGCTTTCACACTTACTGCGTGTAATGACAAAAAACAAGACACTTCAATTCCTGCTACAGAAGAACACGCTGGGCACGAAGGACATGAAGAACACACTGCAAACGAAAAAACAGAGAGTGTTACAACAGTAAAAAAATCTGATGTACTTCAGTCTACTTTAGATGCTTACTTCTCAGTAAAAAAAGCACTTCAGGAGGATAAAGCAGCAGAAGCTTCTACAGCTGGTAAAACATTAGCAACTAATCTAAAAGCAGTAGTTACAGAAGAT
>JBOFGJ010000699.1:0-2295 GCA_051649065.1 Flavobacterium sp.
AGTTGTACGGAAGTACATTCCCCTTGTTCCGACTACTAGAAAGTACATGTTTCCTAATAATATGACTAACTTGATGGTCCTAGATTGGACCGAACTTCGCATTGGATTTAATACTACTGTTGTATCTGTCGCTTTCTCACTAAGCCTAAGCTTATCTTTATTGATTAGAATATGAATCGCATCAATGGAAAAAATTAGTAAAGATCCGTTACGCGTTACTAACTCTTTAAAAGGTGGTATCTCATCGTTAGCATACCTTACCCTAACAACTGTGTCCATAACACCCCATCCCAATTAGACTCGTCATTTGGATTAATCGTATCAGATACAACTGCGTGTGTGACAATAAAAGAGAGAGCCTCAAACTTAAGGGGAAGGTTTTCTAACCAAGGTAATAATTCAGATAAGTTAACTTTATACTTATCAAAATCCGCTAAAGTAGCTAATCCACACTGCGAAGTCCATATCTTGTGATGCCCATCGTGGATATATTGAATTAACTCAGCTTCGTGATTACCTTTAAGAATAGTGATGGACACAGATGGCTCTGCTAATAAAGCACAACATTTATCGATGACTAACCAACTAGAATTTCCTTTATCAATAAGATTCCCTACTAGAATCAGGTGCTCTGTCTGAGGATTCCACTGTTCTAAAAGAGAACATAATGTGTGGTAACAACCGTGTATATCACCAATGATAAAGTAGTGCATAAGGTCTTATTTGAACCTTGCAAAACTAGGGAATAAAAAAAGCTCCTACTTATTTGGTAGGAGCTTTTATTATTATTGTTTTGAAGCGTCTAATGAAGCTTTTCTAAACTCTTTTAAAAGTTTCTCGATAGATAAAGAAGCTTTACGAGCTCTAGTACCTGCAGCTTTGTTTCCGTTTTCTGATTGTAAAGCTGAATCTTGTTTGAACGCTTCAAATTCAGCGTTGATTTTTTCAATTAATTCTTTCATGGTAATTTTTACATTTTAAATATGTATTACAAAAATAGAATATAATCTCACATATACACAGTATTTGCTGACTTTTTTATCACTTTACCCCACTGTTTTGACGCATGCTATTTATACATTCTTACTTTTTATTTTGTATTTTAAACCTAATTCACTCACATTCAATATCCTTAATCTAAAACAGTTGAATGCACCGTCATTACTACTCTTAGCTAAAAAAGTGAACAAATACTGCTCAAAATAATGGAGACATTATAGATTTAGGTTCTAAAACACAGGGTTTTTATACAAAAAAGCATTACTCCTTCCCTACAAACAGAAATAATCACAGACCTAAATGTAAGATAGGATAAGGCTTTCCCTGTCCATCTGTTTCAGATCTGTTTAATAATTTGAACCCCATATGCTCATAAAAGCCTACTGCATGATGATTCTGTTCATTGACATCAACTTTCGAAATATGCAATCTATCTATAGCATAGTTAAGCAATAATTTACCTAACCCACTCCCTCTAAAATCATTGTGGATAAATAGCATTTCTAAATTGTCATCTGCAACACCTATAAATCCTGTTATTTGCTCAGCACTATTTATATGCACATACAGTTCGACAAATTCAAAATAGTTTGCAATATTCTTCTTAAAGTACTCAAAGTCCTCTTTCGCTAGAAAGTGATGTGTATTACTTACTGCACTGTCCCAAACTTCTTCTAATCTAGGATATTCATTAATCTTAACTCTTCTAATCATAATATTAAATTTAGTAAGGCAAAGTTCTCCACATTGCTTTTCTTTCCACTGAACCTAGGTTAACCTAAAATAAACGATATTCAAATGCTACAAGCTAATTCTACTTCATAGTTCTTTCATTAGTTCAAAAAACATACTATCGTATGTCTTCTTCACTAATGTAGATCTATCTTGTATAATTAACTTTCGCTAATTTGTCTCCTGCTTATTTTAGGTTAAAAAATACGCTTGCGTATGCGACTTAATGCCTGAGGAGTAATCCCTAGATAAGATGCAATATCCTTTAAAGGAATATAATTAATCGCGACTCCATACTTATCTATCAACTTCAAATAATACTCTTCAGGAGAATATTTGATTACATCAATATTACGCTGTAACAAACGATTGAGGAGTATAGCTGTTAAACCTCCAAATACTGATTTTAGATGGGGTATAACGCTATATAATTCATCTATCTTATCTTTGTGTATTTTATAAACGATAGCATCTGTAACAGCCTGTACTGAGAAATCAGCTCTTTCTTGTAAAGTAAATGAGATATTAGACATCGAGAAAGTCCCTTCCTTACAAAACCAAAAG
>JBOFGJ010000700.1:0-1827 GCA_051649065.1 Flavobacterium sp.
TCAGTTTAAAGCCTCTACCGCTCCTGATGATTTGATTGTTCTAAAGAACTTCTATATGCCTGAGCTTAATAGGGTGAGAGATATACGTATATACTTGCCTAAGGATTATGAATCTAGTCATAAAGAGTATCCAGTATGGTATATGCACGATGGTCAAGATTTATTTGATGAAGCTACATCTGAAGGGAGGCTAGGGCCTGTAGAATGGGAAGTAGATGAGACAATAGAGCAGTATGGAGATCAATATATCATAGTAGGTATCGATCATGACTATGAAAAGAATTTGAGAGAGGTCGAGTATTCTTTCTTTTCTACGCAGAAGAATCCAAAAGTAGAAGGCCAACAGTATATAGCGTTTGTAGTTAAAACGTTGAAACCATATATCGACGCAACATATAGAACAAAGAAAGAGGTTAAGTACACTGGAATAGCAGGAGGATCTTTAGGCGGTTTGATATCACTATATGCAGGATTGACTTATCCTGAAACGTTTGGAAAGGTTGGTGTATTCTCTCCATCTATTTGGCAAGACGATGAGAATTTAGACAAGTATGTAGCTAGCTTAACATCTACTCAATTAGAGAAAATACAGCAACAGAAGTATTATATCTATGGAGGAGGAAGAGAAAATAGAAAGAAAGGAGATGGAAAAGTAGTGAAGATGGATGAGGATATCTTGAGATTTCTAGAGACTAATCAAGGGAGATTAAAATTAAATCATCAATTAAATATTAATCCAAAAGGAAAGCACGGAGCTTTGTATTGGCAACAGGCTTTCAATTGGATGATCAAAACAGAAAGTAATAATTTTTAACCATAACAATCATGAGATATATTAAATCATTAACATTTTTAAGTGCTACAGTATTAGCAGCAATAGGAACAACTGCTACAGCACAATCTATAGATAAGAATAAGCAAGTAGGTAAAGGACTGTATGAGGTAACTTATAACAGTAAGGACAATGGAGTGTATGTTGCTTCTGTACTTGACTTTAAAACTAAAGAGGGAACAATCTTTAAACTAAATGGGAATGATCTATCTATAGAGAAAGAATACAGTGTGAATGGAAACCCAGTATTTGGGATTGCAGTGAATGAGACTTCTCAAAAAGTTTACGGAACTAATACAATTACAAATGCTGTAACAGTATTGGATCTAAAAACAGGGGCTACTAAAGTAATTCAAGGAACTAATGAAAGTGGGCATAATAGAGAGATTGCTATTGATGAAAAAACGAATACTATCTATGCTTCAGATACGCAAGAAGATGGTAAAGTGTGGATCATTGATGGAAATAAAGATGAATTAAAAGGATATATCGACAATACAGGAATTTTTACAGCAGGATTAACTTTTGACACTAAAACGAAGAAGTTATATGCTGTGAATATGGGAACAAATGAAGTAGCTATTATCGATCCACAAAGCAAAAAAGTGATTAAGAAGTTTGCTTCTGGAGGAGAAAGCCCAATCAACGTCTCTATTGATGAATCAGGAAGAAGATTATTTGTTACGAACTCTTCTACTGGGTTGACTGTATTAAATGCGGATAGTGGTGAGTTACTTAAAGTAATCAAGTTTAAAGGAGGTTCTCTAGGAGTAAATTACCTTCCAAAACAAGATAAAATCATCTTAGCAAATAGAGAAGGTGGTAAAACGGTTATTGTAGATGGTAAATCTTATGAAATCGTAAAAGAATTAGAAACGGGAAGTCATCCTAATACTGTAGCTGTAAATAAAAATACAGGTGTTGCATATGTTACAAATAAGACGAAACGTATGCCTAAAGTAGAAGGACAAGAAGCTCAAATAGATACTAATGGT
>JBOFGJ010000701.1:0-1165 GCA_051649065.1 Flavobacterium sp.
TTTTAGTGACTTGGTTGAATAAATTTTAACATTTATGAAGTTTAAAACTCATACTTTCTTAAAGTATGAATCCTGATGAAATAGATATGAAAATAGAAAACTATATTTGCTTCAGTAAATGCTTAGAAACATATACTTATGCTTTAAAAAGCGTTATGAAAATTATTATAATACATGAAGATGCATACAGTGTTTAGTTGATTTACATTGTATATTATAAAGTCACTAAAGACAAAGATGGTAATTGTGGGGACAAAGGCTAAAATAACTAGTATGGTAGGTTATTTTAGTTTATCCATCTAAGTCTACTACCTAATAGGGGTGACTTTATTTTTCTTCAGCACAGAGACTCTTACCTTATTTTATTCTACATTTTTTCTTTATTTTCATTAGAATAGTCTATGTGTTATGATCTTCTGCGAAAAGACTATATTTGTTTAGAAACTTAAATTATTTAAGTGAGTAATAATATGATTTTTAGCTAGTAGATAAGAATAACCTTATGTCATTAGAACACATTTACCCTCATTATAAAATAGAGTTGATCACAGATGACTCTAGATTACCCTATCCATTATTGTTGTTAGCAGACGAGACTGTAAAGGCTATAGATAAGTATATCTTTGAGAGTGATGTCTATGTGCTTACAGAAGAAGGAGAACAGTTAGCGGTATTTTGTCTTTATAAGATTGATAAAGATACTTTAGAAATAAAGAATATAGCTGTCTCTAATGAGTTACAAGGTAAGGGGATAGGAACGTTATTAATAGGGGAGATAGTCCATATAGCTAAAGATTGTGGCTATGTAAGGTTAGTCGTAGGTACGGCTGACTGCGGTATTGATCAAATCAGATTTTATGAAAGAAATGATTTTGTGAAATATGGGATTAAGAAAGATTTCTTTATAGAGAATTATGATGAACCTATCATTGAAAATGGAATCCAATTGCGCGATATGGTTATGTTGGAAAGATATATTTAAACCCAAAATCAGCATTAGCCAGATACTGCGAAGCAATTCTACTGCATAGTTCTTTCATTAGCTCTATCTGTCTATCACTTATTCTAGGTTTAATAAAAAAGCCCTTGTTTAACAAACAAGGGCTTTTTTGTGATCCAATCAGGATTCGAACCTGAGACCTACTGCTTAGAAGGCAGTTGCTCT
>JBOFGJ010000702.1:0-3238 GCA_051649065.1 Flavobacterium sp.
ATAATACTATTTACTAATATTCAGATACTTACATTAATCAACTAAAGTTTTACATTATATTACTTTAAATACTTATTTTTCAAAACAAAAAAAATCACTACTTTAAAACCACAGCCTTACACAAGTAAAAATGACATAAAAATCTCTCGAAAAAAGACTGCCATTTTGACAAAAAAATATACATACAAAAAAAGACATCCGCCACTCTCCTAAAATACATCAAGCTTCACTTGAGCTAAATATCACTTAAAGTAAAACTTTACATAATCTCCTTAACTAAATATCAAAAATCACTAAAATCATCTATAAATAGATTATAAAGCACTCCCTACACGATCAAAAAAGCACTGACACAAGAACACAAAAAACACCCTCCTTTCACAAAACTAGCAGACACATTCTCCCCCCTCTCGTCTTATATATATGTATACAAAAACACATAATTTCTTCATCCCATTATTACTTATCATCACAGTCTATTAACCAAAAAGAACTGCAATTAATACACAGTAGATCTAACAACCTAATAGCACTTTTTACAACAACAAAAGAGAATAGCAATCTTTAAAAAAGCAGATCAAATCAACCGAACTACTAGCACATAAAAACAACATCTCAAAGAAGCTACCTGACTAAAAAACTTAAACTCACCTAAACCACTCGCCTTATACAATAAAAAAACACCCGACACATCAAACAAAACAATTATAATTTTCACAATAAAAGAAATCACATATAATATCTTTTCACTCAAATACTAAAGGAGCAACACAAAGCATCAATAACAATCCCAACAGAATAACTCATTAAAAAAACGACAACAACACAGAACAATATGTCTTTATTACACCAAAATATAAAACAACAAGAAATATAAAACCAGATTCACTTATATTGCAAAAAAGACTCATAATTAAAATAGTCTATAAAGACCTAAACAAGAAAATACAGAATGCCAAAAAACAACAATAGTTAACATGATAAAACAACCATCCTCTATTAATTGACAAATAAAACAGCAGTCAAAAAGTAATTGTATTACAATTGTACTTTCGCCAAATAGAAGTACAAAAAAGTATGAAAGGCACCTCACCTTCTATTCAAAAAACAAGTAATATAAATAGCTGCTCAATACCTAAACACATTGCCTAAGAACAACTATTGCAAGACTAAAAAGGTATAAAACACCTTGTTTTTACATCCAAAAAAGAAGAGTGAATTAGAAAAAAGCACTATAAAGAGCGCTAAAACATTAAATAACACTATGGATATAAAGAGTTATAATGTAGAAGTTCATTCAACAGAAGGCTTTAAAATGTCCTAAATACAGTAATAGCAGTCATTCTATAATCAAAACAACACACTTACATAAACTACTGTAAATAAGCAAAATACGGAATACAACTAAGTGTAAAAAAAAGATAACTAACACAAGTAAAGCTAGTTAAAACAAAGGCTAGTTGAGCGTAGTTTCTACCCCTTATTAGTATAAAAAAATTTGTTTATAGCCCAAAACAACAGGTGAATTACTAGCATTCCACCTATTCCTATAAACCAAAAAAACAGGTATACGCCAAGGTCAACCATACCACATCTAGTTCTCGAAAACTCATCTATTGGATATAATCTTTCAACAAAAATAGGAGGAATAACAATCAGAAATAAGAAAAAAATAAGAGCAAATAGTGCATATCTCCAATGTTTAATCCCCTTTTTATAGAAGATTAAATACCCTAATATTTGAGCTACTAAGACTAAAATAATGGTCACTAACGGATTGAGATAATAAAACATACTGACAATTTTTAATTTACTAATGGATCTATTTCCTCTCCATACAAGCCCTGAAGAGCTTCTATCCAAAGCTCCTGTACTCGCTGTGCTGGATTGATTGCTATCAAATAAAGCTTTACCAAAGATAGATATTCTCTATTTATAAAGTAATTTAATGCTAAAGATAAGTATTTCAACATAATAACACACAAAAAAGCTACCCTTATCGAGTAGCTTTAGTATGTTTATATCCATCTTATTTAGAGAAATAAGTACTTGGATACAGCTTCTGAAATGCGTTATTCACTGCTTGATGAATCACTGTAGAGTGTATTTCATTAGGTAAATAATCAAAGTGAGACTTGATGTTTTTGTTCTTTTGTAGCGTTTTATACAACTGCTCTCCATACTCATACATCTTCACATCCTCCTCTTTCTTAGGTACACCTACATATACATTGAGAGGCTGTTTAATCTTCTCTATCAGACAAGTATGCGTCTTATCTAACAACTTCTCATCACCCCACCAAAGGCTAGGACTGATAATAATATAGTTCGTAAACAGATAAGGATGATACTCTAATACATAAGTAGAATACAGCCCTGCTAGTGACTCCCCTATTACAGTACGAGTACTATTAGCTTTATAATTCTTCTCTACATAAGGAATCAACTCAGACTCTAAGAATACAGTATACGCCTCTGCTCTTCCATATTCAGGGAACATATCTTTTTTAAACCCTGCTTTCTCCACAAAGTCAAGATTATCTACCGCAAATGTCATATCCTTTCTACGGTTAATAGTCTCTATTCCCACTATGATAGAGTTGGGAAAACGAGCTATCCAAGGCTGTGAATTAAAGCGAACTAATCCTGCTAGGTGCACGAAGTCCTCTTCCACTCCTCCATCTAATATATAGACTACAGGATATTTTATCGTATCATTAGGATTATAATCAGGAGGTAATACCACATTGACAACTCTATTCTCATTTAATATATTAGAGTGTACTTCATCTGTAGTTCCCAGTACTAGTGGCTTGCTTTTTGTCTGGCTTATCCCTGAAAAACCAAGCAATAATGCAGTGGTTACTAATAAGGTTTTTATATTCATACTTGTTGTTTTGGTTAATTTGTTGGCTCCAAAGATAAATAAACCGCTGACCTATAAAAGCTTTTTTATACCAAATCATCCTAAAAACAGTAGGCTAATAGCTAGATACCTTAGGCATTATTACTCTATTTGTATTATTAGAACATCTATTGGTATGATTAGGACAATACCTTTATTCTTATATTGATTATGGATATACACGGCACGATGCTGATTGTGGCTACGTTGTGTACGATATTCATAGTGCGACACGCAAGATATTGCGTCTGTACCTTATATTGATTGTGTGCCGATAGGGCGTGATATAGCCTTACGAAGTGATAAAATGAAGTGAACTCTTAAATCATCCTA
>JBOFGJ010000703.1:0-2984 GCA_051649065.1 Flavobacterium sp.
TATATTTTCAACCAGTTCTTTAACATATCTATTCGTATTTGATATACTTCAACACATCTATTTTTGTCGCTCTATATGCTCTACTCAATACTATTGATAAGGTCAATACCACTATCAACAACAAACTATACACATATACATCCCATCCTATATCTATGCGATAAGCATAGTTAGTCAACCATTTATTTAAAAAGTAATAACTCGGAAACACAGCAATACCAAAGCCTATCAAACAATAAACAAAATACTGTATTGACAACAGCTTCAACAATCCAAAAGTATTTGCTCCCAATACCTTGCGGATAGCTACTTCTTTTAACTTCGTTCCTATTGTGAAAGACGATACTGCAAACAATCCAAATAGAGCAATGAATACAACTACAATACTTAGAATATTAAATATCCTCTTCTCCATCTGTACCTTATTAAAGGTCTCTGCGAATTGCTTATCTACAAATTTGTATTTAAACACATCTCTTTCTTCTATATTATATTTCTTCCACAGCTTTTCGATATCTACAATAGTCTTGCTAAAATATTCTGGGGAAACCTTTATGTATATAACAGAATACATTCCATAGCTATGCTTAGTCTCAGGCATATAAGAATATACAAATGGCAATATTTTCTCTTCAAGTCCCTCAACATTAAAGTCTTTAATTATTCCTACTATTGTTTTCTTCTTGCCGAGAAGTTCTATTGGAGTATCAAGAGGTTTAGCTAAATTCATTGTACGAACAAAAGTCTCATTCACCAGTACATTATCTAAACTATCTGAAGATAATTTAGCAGATAGCATTCTCCCTTCTTTTAATTTAATCTCTAATACATCAAAGAAATTATAGTCTATCATAGCATTATTAATCATCACATTCTCAATTCCATTATTATGATAAGTACCAAATACACCTCCTCGATTACCTACGAAACTTACATTACTAGTAGATACTAACTCTACTCCTGCTATTTTCTCTAGTTCTGATTTAAAGCTTGCATACTTAATAGCACGCTTTCCTGTATACTTACTACTACTTAGAAACTCTATATTAATAACTTGATCTCCTTTAAAACCAAGACTTTTATTGAGCATATAGTTTACTTGTTCATTTACGATGATAGAACCAATAATAAAGAAACAAGCTATTGTAAATTGAAGAACTAAAAATCCATTACTAAGCCATTTACCTCCTTTAGTCCCTATTATATTTCCTTTTAATAGTTTGACAGTCTCAAATCTTGAAACAAGAAAAGCAGGGATACTACCACACATCAGAATCATTAAAGCAGCAATAACGATAAGAACAGCTAAATCATTTATAAACGAAAATGTGATATTCGTCTCTAAATACGCATTAATATAAGGTAGAATGAGTTCAATAATACAAATAGCTAATACCAGAGAAATAATAACTACAATAGCAGTTTCAAAAATATTCTGTTGATAAAAATTTTTCTTACCTGCACCAACTACTCTTCTCATTCCTATTTCTTTTCCTCTACTCACTACTTGCGTTAATGATAGATTGACATAATTAAAAATAGAAAGCAAGAGTATCGTAATAGATAAAAAAATACTAATATTTATCATTTGTACATTGGCACTACCCACTGGGAACAACCTTTTATTCGGTAGCATACGAGAATCTGCAAGTTTATTTAATACAATATCTCCCGTATAGTATTTAAAAGGCTCTTCTTCTTTATATTGTTCTAATGTTAGACCATCTTTCTCTGCATTAGGAATAGCAACGTATTTATCCCTAAGTTCCTCTATAGCTTTTTTAATTTTATCAGGATGTTTAGTCTTCACACATAGAATTAATCCAAAACTCCCCCAGTCATCACTATCACTAGGCTTTATAGATAAATTATTCATAACTGCATTAGGAGCAAAAGAACTGCGTAGATCCCCTATTTTATATACACCTGAAATAACAAATTTGGTATTACCCTTTTCATCATATTCAGGATCAATAGCTTCTATTATCTTACCTATTGGGTTTACTCCTTCCCCGAACAATGCTTCAGATATTTTAATATCTATGGCTACATCATTAGGATTAACCAATGCTTTTTCAGCATTGCCATACACAAACTCAAATGGAAAAAATTCAAAGTAGTTATCTTGTACAGCGTAAATCTCTTTTACAGCATCTACTTTTTTCTCATTATAAATAAAATCTAAAGAACCATTATATCCATAGTACATATAATCATCTAGTTCTTTATAATTATCCTTTAAATATCTTCCCATAGGGCGAAACTGATCAGTCATCGAAAAGTTCGGAGCAACAGTCTCAACTATATACACCTCATCCTTATTCGGATTCCATTGATCATAGCTAGACTCTTCTAAGTAATATAATGATGCTAACATAACTGATGCAATACCTATAGCCAATCCCACTACAGTCAACAAGAAGTACATCTTGTGTTTCATCGCATTGTACCAATATATTTTCAACCAGTTCTTAAGCATTTTTATTCGTATTTGATATAATTAATAATATTGATCTGTACTGCCTTATACATCTTGTTTACTAATACTGTAAATACCAATCCTGTCAAAACGACAAAAGACAACACAAAGGGAAACACAGTTATACCCGTGTGATCTATAAACTTCTCTAACCACTTATTCATCAACCAATAGATCGGATAGATAACTACCAAATAAGCCAATATAGTAGTCACAATAAATGGTCTAATCAGATTGACGAACAACTCTTTATTACTTGCTCCTAATACCTTTCTGATAACAATTTCTTTAAGGCGCTGTTCTACTGCAAAAGACATCACTGCATATAACCCAAACAAGGCGATTAATACTACAGCTCCATTCCACAACATAAACATATTGCGTTGCGATAAAGTCTTCTGATAGGTCTGAGCAAATTGTTGTTTTGCTCCTATTACCTCAAATGGATATTCGTAATCCACATTTACTATCCAGAAAGCCTGTAATCTCTCCAATGTTTCTTCCT
>JBOFGJ010000704.1:0-1412 GCA_051649065.1 Flavobacterium sp.
CGTTCCCTGTTTCCTGTTCCCCAAGCTCTATCATACCGTGATAAGCACTAGTACTAATAAGTTTGCCATCTGCTGATTTCCACACACTCCAGAAGTGTACCTTGCCCTCAACCCAATCTTTAGGTAAGTCAAAGTGTACATATTTATCCTCTCTCTTAGCGATTGATTCTATCACTTCTACTTTATGCAATTCCTCACTATAAGCTACTATAGATAGTCTATCTGTATTTTTAGCTAGTATATTCGTGATACTGTTATCCCAAAGTACTTTTATCCGTCCTGTCTTTAATTGATTTACTTTCTTAACCACAGCAGGAGGCAAGCTTCCCATCGACACTAGCACATTCGCTATCTCTACACAAGGTTCTCCTTCTATATTAGTCATTCCCTCTTTCATCAGCATAGAGATTAACTGCTCTCTACCTGAAGCCATTTTATCATTTAATAAAGCTGGTGGATAATGCGCATTGACAAACTCTCTGAACTTACTCACAAAGCCAGAGGCTACAGCTAGTTTACTGCGCTGCGCCACTTGTTTTCCCGTAGCTAGCTTACTTGATTTGCGCGGTCTTGAGCGTATATAGTATTTTCCTCTCCACATAAATCCTACTACCGTACCTACCTTACCGTGTACTCCTCCTAATATTCCTTGTTTAATTTCAGCCATTTTTTTTGTTTTTTTGTGATGTTGTGATGTCGTGATGTTGTGATATTGTGATATTGTGATGTTGTGATGTCGTGATGTTGTGATGTTGTTAGTCTGTTGGGGCGAATTGCAATTCTACCTTACTCTTCCTTATTCCCTTTTCCCCGTTTCCCATTCCCTGTTCCCCGTTCCCTTTTCCCTGTTATCTTTTCCCCATTCCCTGTTCCTAGTTCCCTTTTTTTTCTCATCACAAGATATAAAACACAGAACTACAATTATTTAACTAAACAAACAACTATTAAAAATTTACAAAAAATCAAGAAAATCAATATCCATCACTGTTGAACTAGTTTTATCGATTTCAAATGAAAGAAATCAAAGCACCTTCTTTATGCGTTCAAGCGCTAATGTCATCTTAATCACATTACTCAACTAGTCATAGATACCCTATCAATACAACATCTATTCATCGTTAATAGTTTCTCTATAGCACTATTTACGGCTAATACTCGAGTAATCTACGAGGAACTCTGTATCATCATTGATTCCTATTGGGATTGAGAGGTGTTCTAGATAAAATAGCCTTTTGACTAAAAAAAATTAAACAACTCAATAACAACATATTACAATAAATAGTTACTCAAAAAAATGAAAGGTGTTTTTGGTCAATTTGCCGTTTTAAGCCAATATTGGGATTGCTCTGTACAAAAAAGAAGTTGAGTATTAATAAAATTAGCTGGTTTAGGATAGTCATGAGGAATATTTT
>JBOFGJ010000705.1:0-4330 GCA_051649065.1 Flavobacterium sp.
CAGGGGTAAAGGGAAGTTTCCATTGACCACAGTCTGACAATGTTCACACGAGAGTTGTGTTACTTTTAGCTGACTTTCACAACTTGGGCAATGTATAGGAAGTTTAGGCTTAATTGACATATTATTTATATAAATAGATACTTTGTTTAATTTTATTAAAGTCTAAATTAATAAAATTAATATTCATATCAAAATAGTTGAGGTTGTTTTTTAAAAGGAAGTTGTAATAAACAAAAAAATCCCAAGTGGTAGTACTTGGGATTTAGGGATTATTATATAAGAATATTCTTATTCGTAATAAGCATCTGCTGCTACACTAGCTGCCGTAGCTTCTACAGCATAGTATTCAGTTACGTTAAACTCACTCGTTGGGAATAAGTTGTCTACAGTGATCTTCTTATTTGCTAACGGATTTAAACTAGGATTTCCTTTTTTAACCTTAGTTTCCATTTTGAAAGTTTCTTTGTTATCCTTATCGAAGATAGAAAGTAAGTAAGTTCCTTTTTTATTTGTGATTACAGTATGTGTGCTACCTGCTGTCTCATAGTTCTCATAATAATTATATGGATCGTAATTAAGATCTATAATTGCAACTGTACCATCGATTAGCGCTCCTTCTTTAAAAGTACCTTGGTACTTCACCTTGCCATTTTCGAAGTACTGATATAATCCATCTAAGTTATTTTCAGTAAGCCCGTACTTATATACTGGTGCTCCTGATTCTTTATCAAATATACTTCTTCTAAATGTAGAACTATCTGTAAATATTTCTTCTAATACTAAAATATTAGGAGAATTACCATCATCCTGTAGGGTGTATACTTTTTTCTCTTTGATACTACCATCTGCATATTCACTAGTAGTATATTGGTCATATCCTATCGATGTTAATATACCGTCAGATGCATACCCTTGATTATATACTAAAGTAGATAGTACCTCACCATTTGTGTCATAGTAAGTAGTCGTACCATGTTGTACATCATTTTGATACTCAGCAGAGCTTGTTAATGTATTATTCTCATAAGACTCGATTTTAGTAAGCTCCCCTTCATTACTATAGTAGTTAATAGAGATAATCTCATCACTACTTGAGTACTTAGTTGTTTCTTTACCTACTTTTAGTCCTTTTTTATAGAATGTTTCTGTATTATAATAAGAGTCTATAATATGAACCGTACCTTCGTAAGGAGCCCCTTCTTTATAAGTAGCAGTAGCTATAACTTTTCCTTCTTCGTTATAGAACTTTCCTTGTTTATTATAATCAATATCTGACTGTAAAAAGTAAGAGTTACCACTAGTAGGAGCATCTACTTTTAATGTATATCCTTTCTTAGAGATAGGTTGTCCTTCATTAAACTTCTCTATAGAGACAATTTGCTTGTCATAAGAGAATTCTACTTTAGTACCTGTTTGGCTTATGTGATCAAAAGTTCCTATTTCCTTACCTGTGTTATCAAAGTAAGTTTCTTTAGACGGACTATATGAGTATGAATTAGGGTTGTATATAGCTATTTTTGCTTTTTTACCATTAGGGTAATATTCTACTTCTTTAGCTAAATAGCTGTTGGTATAGAATGACTCTGAAGAGATAACTGATGTACCACTAGTAGTTTCATAATTTGCTTGGTATACTAGTTGTTCCTTATCATATTTACTAACCTCAGAGATCACATCATTACTGATAGTATACTTCGTACCCGTGATGTAGGTAATAGAACTATACATAGGATCTTCTTTAAAAGTAATTCTACCTAGCTCTTTTCCTTTCATATCGTAGAATACAGATACTTTATTCTTCGTTACTTCAAATGGTTTACCATTAGAGTATACCTCAGTTCTCTCTACTAGCTTACTATTTTTATAAACACTAGATACATTTCCTTCAAATACAGTACCCTCTTTAGGAGTATATCCATCTTCATTATAGATAATTTGTCCTTTAGAAGAACCGTCCTCGTTAAAGTATTCTATTTTCTGTGTAGCATTACTATCATTATTATACGTGATAGATTTTATAGTATTTTTATTAGGAGCTACATAATAATCTTCTACTTTTAGAGCAATATTGTTTTTATAGTGATAGATAGCATATAGTTCATCTGGATTATCCCCATACGTATTGAAATAGTAGTTCGTACCATCTTGATAAGTTGTGTACCCATCATCTTCTAATTTACTTGTATAACTACCTAATTGTTTACCATTTTGGTCGAAGTATAATTCTTTAGTTACATTGCCAGTTACTACCGCCGTACCTTTTACTTTTCCATTTTTATAATAAGAAGTAGTATTCATTAATACCCCATCTTTATACTTAGATACTGAGATGATAGAGAAGTCTTTATAGTTAGGAGTTACCGCTTCACCATTATATATAAGGCCTTCGTTATACGTTCCTTGGTGAGTAAGTTGCCCTTGCTCATTATAATATTTTTCTCCTGTTAGTACATTATTATCATCAAACTCATATACAAGCTCATTTTTATCATTCTTAGGATTGATAATTTTGTATGATTTGTACACACCATCTTCAGATTCTACATACACATATACTCCTTGCCAATCATAGAAGGCAATACCGTTATTCAGGTTATTGCTATCAGAATAGGTACATGTATATACATTCCCATTACGAGGATCTATAGTCACTGCTTTAGTGATCATATTATTTTCATCGTATGTATAAGTAGCATTGACTTTACCTTCTTTATTAAAGTATTTTACATCTCCAGAGTAAAGTACGGTTCCACTATCTCCTTGAAATTTACCATTTCCTTTACTCTCTAATTTATTAGTTTTAGCCTCATAGACTTCTATAGACTTTAGTGTATTATTTCCTTTAATTGCTTTAGCAATTTTAAAAGATTCAGCGTCTTTCTTAGGTACTATATAGTCATAGCTATCTACCCAAATAGTATCTCTAGCTACTTGACTAAACATAGGTGTAGAGAATAATATTGCTAATGAAAAAATCTTTTTAATCATAGTTGTTTTTATTGTGTATTATGAGTGGTAAAAATAAAGAAGTATTGATTAATATTTTCTCTTATTGGTATTAATTTATAGATTTCTTATTAAAATCACTGTTTACAGTGATTTGCATATTTAGTTAAGACTGGACTAGTCTATTTTATTAAATCTGTGCTATACTATTGATAGATTGTATCATTACATTTGTATTGAACAGTTTGTAATTATAGTATGATAATGTCTCACTGTTGTTTAGTTTGGTGATATCCCTAAATCGCAATCATAGGGATATCCTTTTTTAAAATTAAAATGATATGGAATCAACTATTATAACCAATTTACAGATATTAGAGCAACGAATTACAAGGGCTTGTGTACAAGCTAATCGCTCTAGAGATGAGGTAAAATTGTTATTAGCTACTAAAACAGTCGATGCGGAGAGAATCAAATTAGCCATCGCTCAGCGGTATCCTCTCATTGGAGAAAATAAGGTTCAAGAATTAAGAGATAAATATGAGGGAATAGGTACAGATAACTGTACGAGACACTTCATAGGACACTTACAGACTAACAAAATCAAAGATATATTAAAGTATGGTACGAACTGTATAGAGTCTATCGATCGTATCTCTGTAGTAGAGAAGTTACAGCAACTCTTAGAACGCGATGATAGAACAATGGAGGTGTTAATTCAAATAAATACTTCTGATGAGGATAGCAAGTTCGGTGTAGCACCTGAAGAGGCAATTGCTTTTATAAAGGAAGTGGCTACTTATGATCGAATACATATTAAGGGGTTGATGACTATAGGGCTCTTCAGTGCTGAAGAGCGTTTAGTACGCCCGTGTTTTCAATTGTTAAAATGCATTCAACAAGAGGTAATAGCATTGAACCTTCCTAATGTAGAGATGAACGAATTATCTATGGGAATGAGTCACGACCTCGAAATAGCAATAGAGGAGGGGGCGACTATAGTACGCGTAGGAACAGCTATATTTGGAGAACGTATCTACCCTGATAGTTATTATTGGAAGGAGTAGATCAATACTTCGTCAATCATAATTCGTAGAATAAAAAAAGTCCTTTCTCGTAACAAGAAAGGACTGCTTATAATATAAATCCAGATTAAGCATTAGCCAAATATTGCAAAGTAATTCTACTTCATATCTCTTTCATTTCTTCTAAAATCATACTAGAGTATGCTTTAATCAGTAATTCAGAGCTATTTTGCATAATTACTTTTCGTTTATATGTCTATCGCTTAATCTGAGTTAAACAGAATAAGGAGGTTATTCCATTATTTCGTTATTTTTCTTTTTATAGATCAATGAGCTATTCATTAGTACGATAGCGCTTA
>JBOFGJ010000706.1:0-1221 GCA_051649065.1 Flavobacterium sp.
TGGGTGTCCAGAACTTACAGCATGTACCATTCTAAGAATATCTCTTCTTACTTGTGTAGTTAACTCTGTTAATTGTTGTGTGTTTGGTTTCATTATTTTTTCAATAAAAAATTTACACACAAATATAAGATTATTTTACGGGAATAATTGCCTTTTTGAGACAGGAATACGCTTTAATTCCATTCTAATAACCTCTACTTCTAAAAATCAGTTCACAACGAATTAAATGCTAAGAAGAGTTTATCTTTTTAGTCTTACATCTTATATAAAACAGAAAAGCTACCCATAAACTTATAGGTAGCTTCTCTTGTCTATTCACACACTTATTTTGACAAACTTGCCATAAATGGATCAGTTATACTAGCCTTTCCATTTTCTATATGACCAGCAAATTGTTGTTGCCAGTCTAAATCTTCTTTACAATTCAATATTATATCATACCATCCTTTGACATTGGTGTAATCCCACTTTACTATAACTTCTTTTTGTGATGATAAAGTAATTACCTCCTCCTTCTTAAGGTATAAACTGTCTTTTATAATGATATGTTTTGATTTAGAACTATTATTCTTTAATCGAATAGAAACATTTAATGACGTATCCACTAAGAATTCCACATAGACTCCTAGGCTATTACTACCTCCTCTAAAACTTCTATAAAAACCATTTGGTCCATGCGCATCAAAGTGATACTTGTCAACTAAGTTCCAATAATAATCCATTGGTTCCCTATCTCTGACTGCAAAATCCCATATTCCTCGAAATTGATCAGATTGGTTCATCATATCATATACCTGTAAAGGTGCAGAATACACCTTATTCTTTAACTGATTAGATTCAACGATGAAGTCCATCTGCAACTGAGTTTTACTAGCAGCCACATTAAAATTCACTTGTAAATTATAGGGTAATGCACACGATGGTTTTATTCCCTCCTCTTGTTTTGGGAACTTAGACAATAGAGTCCAATGCTTACTTCCTAATACTTCACGTTGCCCAAACTTATTAAAACCTCCAGGTACTTTCTTCTCTCTCGCACTCATAATACGTGCCAAATATTGATCTCTATCTACGAAATCTAAATCAACATTTCTTAAGTCCTGTTCTGGTTGAAACACACTCGTCATATTTCCACATACTTCTCTTCTCCAGGTAGAAATATTCTCTTCTATAACCTTCTTACCTGTCTTCTTCTCTATAAAATATTCTAAGAACTGTAAT
>JBOFGJ010000707.1:0-1161 GCA_051649065.1 Flavobacterium sp.
AGGAAGTCAAATAAACCTGCTACAGATAAACAGCGCAAGAGTAGAACGAAACTAAGTGTTGTTTCAACTTTTGCTAGTAAACTTAAAGGATTTGTCAATGAGCATTGCCCTCCTGCATTGCTTAACAAGAAGATGGCTACTGGTAAAGAACAGCTTATTTCTCGCCTTATAAAAGAGGGCGTAGCAATTATAGATCAGGAAATTTGTATAGATGTAGGTGCTGTAATTGTATCAATGGGAACGTTGCCACCATCAATAATCAAGAAAATAAGTAAACTAAAGACTGGACGTATCAAAGTACAGTGGGATAATAATATCACCAATATCTTAGCTAAGGGAACTGACGAATTAACTTTGGTAGCGTATAACGAACAATTGGATACTTTTACTGATATAAGAGGAGTAGGTAAACGCGAAGATAAGTATGTACACTTTGACTTACCTGATACCTGGACAGAAGGAAATATACACTTTTGGAGTGTATGGAAATCAAAAGATGGAATTTTAGTCAGCACTAGTGCATACCACGGCATTACTGAGTTAACAACGGAAGAGTTGCCTATATCTGAAGTTATAATCACACAAGAAAACCAAGAGGATAAGTTGCCTTCTTCTATACCTGCTGAAGTACCTTCTGCTAAAGTAAGTAACCAAGAAGTAGTAAATACACCTGCCAAGAATAATGATACTTCTACAACCTCTGAATTACCTATAACCAATCCTTCTTATATCAAGATAAAGACTTTACCTCGTTTTTTAAAAAAGTTTCTCCATAAGTCAAATGATACTAGTAGTTCTCTAAAGAAGGAACCTACGGTACATCCTGATGAACCACGGTCTATATTAGAAGCCTATCGAAAGGAGGAGTGATTTTAGGTAGGGATATTGTTTTTTTGTCTGCATTAGGATTCATAGAATTAAAGGATTGAAAGATTTAGAGGTGACTTAGATGTTTGCATATTCTATTAATCATTAAATCATCTAACCCTAATTCAGACGAAAAGCATAGAATAATATCCCCACTAATCGGGATTGTGTTATCGATTACTTCATCTTAATATTGAAATATAATGTATAAGAGAACGAAGTATGAAAAATATAGTATTAAGTATGCTTTCTCTGATAGCTACAATGACAGGGTGTGCGCAAGAAAAAAGGGAG
>JBOFGJ010000708.1:0-1298 GCA_051649065.1 Flavobacterium sp.
AGGAATAGAACCTTTCTTCTTTAACTATGCTAAGAACGATGATGCACCTACTAAGTATGCTACTATCACGAAGTACTTTACTATCTTCGGGAGCCTTATCATGTTAGGAGTTATAGTCTTTGCAGATGTATTAAAAGTACTTTTTATCAGAAACGAGTCTTATTGGGATGCAATGATAGTTGTACCCCTAATCATATTAGCTAACTTATGTATGGGTATCTATACCAATCTATCTGTGTGGTATAAACTAAGAGATAAGACTGCCATAGGAGCTTATATCTCTATTATGGGAGCTGTGTTCACGCTAATATTTAACTACCTATTAATCCCTATTTGGGGTTATATGGGGTCTGCTATCGCTACCCTGATAGCTTATGCTTCTATGATGCTAGTTTCGTATGTGATGGGACAAAAACAATACCCTATCCCTTATGACAAAAAAGCAATAGGCGGATATCTAGGGCTATCGATACTATTGAGCTTTGTTTACTTCTACTGTTTCAGGGAGAACTACTACATCGGTATCGCCTTTATAATTGCTTTCTTAGGGATGGTTTACAAGTTTGAAAATACCGTTATCAAAAAGATAATCAAACGATAAATACACAATCCGTTACTCCTCAGTAACGGATTTTTTGTTCCTATTCCATTCATTTACTGTATCTTTATTAACTATCCTATACAATAGATGAATAACACTGCTCACAATAAGATCACTACACAAATGAGAATACTAGCACTATGTCAAGTAGCACTAGTAGGTCTATTTATCTATCATCTAGTTTATGGTGAGACATACTTTGTATTCATATTTGTTGATGCTTTTATATTCATCATGTTGTCAGGGTATATCAGGTACTTACTCATCGTTAAGCAACCTAATTCTAAAAGAAGTAGACCGATAAAGAAGAAATGAACTATATAACAACACCTCTTTTAAACTAAAAAAGTCACCTCCTTGCAGAGATGACTTCTTGTATTCTATACGCTTAGATTATTTTTTCTTAGCGTCTTTTTTAATTTTTTCTTCTACGCGTTTAGCGCGTTTTTCACTGTCTGGGTGGCTAGAGAACATCTTAGATCCCATAGACTTATCAGCTCCATACTCTTTCTCCATATCAGCAAATTTCTTAAATCCATCTGCTAAAGCTTGAGGATTCTTACCATTAGCTACTAAGAATTTATAAGAGTAATCATCTGAATCAGACTCTTGAGATTGAGAGAATTGAGCTCCAGTTAATTTCTCAGCCATTCCTCCTAAGTTAGACTTCATTAAATCTCCAACAGTTCCTTGAGTA
>JBOFGJ010000709.1:0-1341 GCA_051649065.1 Flavobacterium sp.
TAAAAAGTATGGTTTCTTAGATCGTTACTTACTTGATAATAGTGTTAAACTTAAGAAATACGGTTCTACATTTAGTACAAGTTATACATATTACTTTAAAGAAGGTAACTTGCGTATCAATGTACCTATTAAATTTGAGCAGCACAGTATATCTAATAGAGTAGGTGTCGAGAATAACGAGAAAGGAAACTTCTTGATTACTCCATCTGCATCATTTAATTATAATCTGAATCAGGTATGGAAGTTCAATGCGAATGCTTCTTATACAGAGTCTGTAAGTCAGATAGATAATTATTACCAAGGGGTAGTGATGGCTACCTATAGAGATTTTATGACTTATGGCAATTTGCCACAGAAGTATAAGTCTATGCGTTATGAAATAGGTTTAGATCATCGCAATCTATTGACTTCTGTATTCTTTAATTTGAATATAGGGTACCAACCTTCTAAGATAAATGTGACTAATCAAGGATATTACGCTAAGGATTATACGTGGAGCAATAAAGTAGAACAAGATATAAATATGGATAAGTTATATCTAAATACGAGAGTGTCTAAGTTATTTAGTGAGTTAAAGACGACATTAGCTTTAAGTACTTCTTATGAGTATTATAAAAGTGATATATGGCAACAGAATACGTTGTTTACAAACTATAGTAATCAGTGGACTGTTGGTTTTGAGGCTTTTGTAAAGAAGTTAGATTGGATGTCTATACAGTATATCATTAGTGACAATATATTTTGGGAGAACAATCAATTTAGAAATACTGATAAGTTACACAATATCACTCAACAAGTGAATTTGTCTTTCTTTACTTTAAAGACTGTACAATTACAGCTCAGTGGTGAGCATAACTATAATGATATGGGAGGTAAGGAGAGTTATAAAAACTTCTTTATAGATGCTACAGCGTCATATAAATTAAAGAGAGTGGAGTTTACGGCGTTGTTACAGAACTTACTTGATAAAAAAGAGTATTCGTATACGAGTTATAATGGGTTAAATAGTAGCTCCTTAAAGATACCTATACGAGGTAGGAGTATTCTATTAGGAGCTACATTTAGTTTTTAATATTGTTTTACTTATTAGCGTCTTTCATCATCTCTATTATTTTCATTACAGCTTGTTGTGCATTAGCAGTACCGCTGTTTGCCATAATTATATAGGCAGTATTCGTGATTCCATCTATCTGTGTATAGGAAAAGAATGTACCATCAGAACCGGCGTGGTCATATAGCTTAGTAGTCTCATTGATAAGATTACCCCAACCTATAGCATATTTGCTTTGACTGTTAAATAAGAAGTCATAAGTACTCGCTTTAAGGGTGTTGTTTTGACCT
>JBOFGJ010000710.1:0-11126 GCA_051649065.1 Flavobacterium sp.
AATGAGATCTACGGAAGCTTCTTTACACCAGCTACAGCTCCTGCAAGAGAATGTATCCAAGTAGTAAAACTACCTAGAAACGTAAATGTTGAAATTTCAATGATTGCTTCTAAATAAGGATCACTTACATCATAAGAAAAAGGCTATTTTAATTACTTAAAATAGCCTTTTTTTATATTCATAAATAACAATTAAATTCCTAAGAATTGAAATGGTTTCGTTACTTCTAATTTGTTATTTACTAAACCTGCGTACTGTTGTTTCTTAGACACATCTAATTTTCTAACACCACCTTTAGCACTAAAGTCAATTGCTTTTAAATCTAACCACATAGGCGTTAATGCAATTGGATCTTCATAATAATAAACTAAATTCTTTTGATCAGAGACTGTTCTCCACTTAGTAGAAGACAAGTTAGGTTCTCCATCGATATGTACACCATAAGGCACAGATACATTTCTAATAATACTGAAAGCCGCCCCTACAGATATGCGTTCATCAGCACTTTGCTCTACTGCCGTTGCATAATAAGAAGCACGCACAAATCGATCTTCTGATCTACCTGTACCTGGTAATACTTTATTTCCAGGCAAATAGTTCCAATAATCTCTTATCGCTAGTTGTTTATCATATGTTGGTGAATTTGTCACAACTGTATATGAAGCATCGTGATACACCTTTAATTTTCCATCTATATATTCTAAAACAGCATTATCCCCTTTAGCATCAGATATAGTTAAATGCACGGTAGCTAATGTAGTACGACCAGGCGTGTTTGCAGTTACGACTACTAATGGATTCTTCTGTAAATCACTTACAGCTTCATCTACACTAGCATAATTATCTAACACGTATTGAGCCCAAGCAGCTAAACTAATGCCTTTATTACTACCTTCTGAATTATAATCAGGATACTGAGACTCTACTAACCATAAAATATTAGCCACCACTCCTTTTTCATTCATACCATCGGTTGTAGCTATGTCAAATGCAGATGTAATCACACTACCATACTTAGATTTCCACTTAACAGAAGCCTTTCCTACCTCACCATTGCGTTCCATACCTCTTGGAAACACCCAAATATTAGGCATAATCTCTTCTTTCCAATCCATCGAACGCGCAGTAATTACTGTATTATTCGGTCCCTTATAAACAACACGCGTACAGGCTTCAGCTTCAGATAAGCCAAATATGAAGGCTCCAAATACAAAAGCACCCATTAACACTCTTTTAATTCTATTCATACTTACCTTGTTTTGTTTCTACTAATTTAATCTTTTTATTCTAACAATTAATAGTTACAAATCAAAAACAATACCAATTAAACCCAGAATCGGCGATAGACAGATAAACGAAAAGCAATTATACAAAATAGGTCTGAATTAGTGATAAAAGCATACTATAGTATGGTTTTAGAGCTAATGAAAGAGCTATAAAGTAGAATTACTTTGTAGTATTTGGCTAATGCTTATTCTGGGTTTAACCCAACAAAAAAAGGTGCATTATATTGCACCTTATCTCTTTGCTAGAATAACCATTTATTCTCTACCTATTTACTTAATACTTATCGCATTTAACAACAGTTGAGCTGACGCTTCATTGGTTGCTAAAGGAACGTTGTGAACATCACAAACGCGAAGTAACATATTAATATCTGGTTCGTGAGCGTGTTTTCCTAGTGGGTCCTTAAAGAACAAAACCATTTCTGTTTTTCCCTCTGCCACACGACCAGCTATCTGAGCATCCCCACCCAAAGGCCCTGAAAGCATTCTTCTTACTTCAAAGCCTACGTCTTGAGCCATACTTCCAGTTGTTCCAGTTGCAATTAACTGAATTCCATCTGCTGATAATACTGCTCTGTTTTTTTTGATAAACTCCAGCATTTCTTTCTTCTTAGCATCATGTGCTACAATAGCTATTTCCATAATTTATCTTATTTGTGATATTCTATTAAACCATCTAATGGCTTCTGAATTATTTTACCTACATGAATATTCTGTTCCGCCATAACTTCTCTAAAGTCATCTTGCAAAAAATAAGCTACAGAACCAACAAAGTGAACTGGCACTTCTTTATATTCAGGGTGATTTTTAATATAGTTATTAGCAAAAAAAGTAATCTCTTTTCTGATCATCTCTTTAAAAAATGGGGCTTGTCTATGTTCTATCAAAAAAGGAAGAAATGAAGCCATATAAGCATTCGGATTCTCTTTTTTATAGAAGTTATATTTTACCACATCTGCATCCAGATCATATTTGCTTTTAAAAGCAGAAGCTAAATCAGCAGGCATCATATTTAAAAACAAACTCTTAAGCATTATCCTACCTAATGAACTACCACTACAGTCATCCATAGCCATAAATCCAAGAGATTGTACATGTTGATGTACTTTCATACCATCAAAATACGAGACATTAGATCCTGTCCCATTAATACAAACAATACCAGATTCACCTTTACATACTGTAGCATAAATAGCTGCATAAGTATCCTCGTGAATATTGATATTAGTACAGTTGATAAAATAATCTTCTGCAAAATTCTTTACTATATTCTTTGTGCGATCAGATCCACACCCTGAACCATAAAAATAAAGTTCTTTAACCTCGTCTTTATTTTTACAGATATCAGGCACTGTATTAACACGGGTAAAGAACTCATCTAAAGTAATAACTTCGGGATTTAGCCCAAGACTAGTCACCGAAGTTATAACATTATTATTTTGGTCAAAGAAAATCCAATCTGCCTTAGTGGAACCACTATCGACGATTATCTTCATTCAAAAAAATTAATTATTTTAAGCTATTCATTAAAACAGCCATTTCAACCATCTTAGCTGAATAACCATATTCGTTATCATACCAAGCTACAAATTTAAAGAAAGTACTGTTTAATCCAATACCAGCTTTAGCATCTACAATACAAGTATGTGTATCAGATACGAAATCTTGAGATACTACATCCTCTTCTGTATAAGCCATGATACCTTTTAACTCGTTTTCACTTGCTTTTTTAAGTACAGCTAACACTTCTTCATAAGATGTTTCTTTCCCTACTTTCACTGTTAAATCCACAGCAGACACATCAGCTGTCGGAACACGCATAGACATACCTGTAAGTTTTCCTTTTAATTCAGGAATTACTTTTCCTACTGCTTTTGCAGCTCCAGTAGATGCAGGAATAATATTATTTAATGCAGAACGTCCTCCTCTAAAATCTTTCTTAGAAGGTCCATCTACTGTAAACTGTGTTGCTGTAGCAGCATGTACTGTTGTCATTAATGCTTCTACAATACCAAAATTATCATTAATAACTTTCGCTAATGGCGCTAAACAGTTAGTTGTACATGAAGCATTAGACACGATAGTATCAGTTGCCTTTAGTTGCTTGTCATTTACTCCCATTACGAACATTGGAGCTGTAGCTGACGGAGCTGAGATAAGTACTTTTTTCGCACCTGCATCAATGTGTTTTTGAGCGCTATCAAGTTCTTTAAAAATACCTGTACAATCTGCAACTACATCTACTTTAACTTCATCCCATTTTAATAGAGAAGGATCTTTCTCTGCTGTAACACGGATTGTTTGACCATTCACTACTAAATGACCATCTTTAACTTCTACTGTTCCATCAAAACGACCGTGAACAGAGTCAAATTTAATTAAGTAAGCCAAATGCTCTACTGCCATCAAATCGTTTACAGCAACTACCTCAACATTAGCATTTTTTACTGCTTCTCTTAACATTAAACGTCCAATACGTCCAAAACCGTTGATACCTATTCTAGTTTTCATAATCTTTATGTTTTATTATTTCTTTAAATTGTAATGATGTCAGAAACTCTTAATAATTCCTGATCTATAGGAGAATGCCCTTTAACTGCTTGTTCTAATGGAGTAAGTGCCACCTGATCGTTAATTAAACCAACCATGTAGTTACTTCCTCCTTCTAGTAGCGTTTCTACAGCTTTAACACTTACACGACTTGCTAATACTCTATCGAAACAAGATGGCGCACCTCCTCGTTGCATGTGTCCTAATACAGATACACGCACTTCGTATTCTGGCAAATTAGTCTCCACATATTCTCCTATTTCAAATACATTTTTCCCTAACTTCTCACCTTCCGCTACAATAACAATACTAGATGATTTTCCTGATTTTTTACTCTTCTTAAGTGATTCTAGTAAACGCTCCATACCCATATTTTCCTCAGGAATAAGAATCTCTTCTGCACCTGCTCCTATACCGGCATTTAACGCGATATGTCCAGCATCTCTTCCCATAACCTCTACAAAGAATAGACGTTTATGAGAACTGGCAGTATCTCTAATTTTATCTACAGCATCTACCACTGTATTTAATGCAGTATCAAACCCAATAGTGTGACTTGTACCATGAATGTCGTTATCTATAGTTCCTGGAATCCCCATTACTGGGATGTCGTACTCTTTACTAAGAATCATCCCTCCTGTAAAACTACCATCACCACCTATAACTATAAGCGCATCTATTTCTGCATTCTTTAAATTATCGTAGGCAGCTTTACGTCCTTCTTCTGTACGGAAAGCTACACAACGTGCAGTCTTTAAAATAGTACCTCCTTTATTTATGATATAATTTACATCTCGGGGTCCAAGTACCTCGAAGTCACCTTCTACTAAACCTTGAAACCCTCTAAATATTCCCACACACATTACATCGTGAAAAGAACAAGTACGAACAATTGCCCTAATTGCTGCATTCATTCCTGGAGCATCTCCTCCAGAAGTTAAGACACCGATCTTTTTAATCGCCTTACTCATATTTTATCGTTTTGAGTAAATTTACGAATAATAGACCATTTTAACAAAATTAGATTGTCTTTATTACACTACTAATTTGTTAAATTATAACTCTCTGTTGATGGCCCTGAACTCTTTCTTCTATTCTCGTAAAACTTGATAAAGTCTCTATTAAAATCAGAGTCAGGTAATTCTTCTGATCTGTTATTTTCTTTCTTAGTCTTACCTCCTTTATCTTTTTCCTTTTCGTCAGCTTTATTTAAGATTTTTGAAAGTAACTCCTTAAAAGTGTCAAAATCCACCTCATATGATAATCCTACACCTTGCGTATATCCGATTCCCTCTCCTATGTAATTTATATCATTCTCACGGTTAAACACTCTTGCACTTAGCGACCCTGATTCATTAAGACGAAGCATTACCTCCACATCCCCAACAATTACAGACTGCTCTACACCACCTACAGGTACACCCAGCTTACCATTGACAGAGATGCGATCATTAACCTTCGTAGAGAATGTCACCCCTACACGTCCTTCACTTTGTGTATAAGGATTACGCTCTCCTTGAGCATAATTTAATCCTACTCTAAACTTATCATCTTCATCAGAGAACAAGTCATCAAAAATACTACTTGCACGCTCAAATAAACTTCCTGCTAATGTAGATGAAGAGTTATCTGATGAGAAGAAAGCACCCGTAGCTAATAAAGCCATCGCTTGGCGCTCACGAGTATCTCGATCACTTAATTTATAATCTAACTCTGACTTCACTACTGAACTAACTGTCGGGAAGTTAATCTCAAAGTCTACCTCTGGACTACTTAAACTTCCATTTAACACAATAGCCACATCCGTAGGTACTTTTCTATTAATAATAGAATTGTCGATAATCACACTTGGATTTGCATCAGTATGATAAATCGCTTGTAAGTCTAATATCGCATTCATCGGATCCCCATCCCAACGGATAGTACCATACTTCTTAACGATAAACTTCTTATCTATAATTCCTCCATACCTAAAGTTATACTCTCCTTCATACGCTTGGAAATCTCCCCACATATTAAACTTACCTAGTGTGTTTATCTCCATCGTGATAAATCCAGCTCCCTTACCGCGCATAGCATGTCCAGACTCTCTATCTAAGATAATCTCTATCTGAGCATCTGGCGTAAGTACGAATTCAAAATCAAGCTCTATACCACTATTTCGATATCTATAATTATCCGTTTCTTTTCCTTTTAATCGAAGTGCTTTCTCTTCTGGAGACAAAAAGTAGATAAAGTTATTCTCTCCTGTCCCTTGTGCTTCTTTTAGCGGTATCATAATTGCCGTCCCCTTATTAGATGTGGCATTAATAGAAATAGCCAACATCTCAACAGGCCCACTTAACTTAGCTAGACCGTTTATAAAAGCCGTTCCGTAGTAAATACTACCCTCTTCATATTTTGTATCTAATGCCAATAAATTAGGCGAAGAAAGTGACAGGTTTAATGCCCATTCATTAAACATCTTATGAGAAATATCCCCATCTATAATACCTTCTGTTTTATACTTACTATCGATGATGCGAACTTTGCGTAGGATAAACTGTCTCTCTGTTAAGTCTAATGCCGCATCCTCTTCGAAGTTATAATCTACACCTGTAAACTTAGATTTCATACCTGCATTATTCAAGTGAAGACGACCATTAACTTCAGGTTTTTTAGCAGTCCCTTGAATATTTATCTTACCAGAAGTTGTTCCTCTAACATTAGATACAATTGACGCTAATAGAGGCTCTATTGGCTTCACTGCAAAATCTTTAAATCCAGACTCTAAATTTAACTGCATTTGTTTATTGACAATATCTAGGTCTCCATTCAAATAGAACTTCTCTTTATCATTATCTACAATAGTAGATTTGACTGTAAATTTCTTTAATCGGTCATCTCCATCTACATTTAAAGCTAAATCACCCAATCTCACTTTATTAATTGCTAGATTCTCGATACCTAAATCTACTTTAGGATGGAACACATCTTTTATTTGAGAAAAATGGACTTCACCATCTATATTACCTGCAAACTCAAGATTACTTAAATCAGGCATAATCTTAGCCAAGTCAACTTTTCTAAAATCTAAATCAAAGTGCTTATAAGTAGAGTCTTTCACTGCCCCATTCAAATTAACCTCTTGCCCATTATGAGATAATGATAGGTTATCTATCGTAAAATCTTCTAACTTCTTATTAAAGACAATCTTATTCTCTTTATTATCCTTCTCGTTGATACTCCATAAAAAATCTTTTAGGAATACATCTGATTTTTTAAACCCTACTACTGAAAGATTCTCCTCATTAATAGTATGATATAAGTTTAGATTAAATTTATCCTTACCATGTGCACCTCCTTTAAACTCTGAACGAACAAATAAAGTATCATTATGTGTTACATTAAGTAAGTTAAAGTCTGATATTTTATAAAACTTAGACTTCATACTATCCACTGATACAAAGGCATTATACAATGGGTTAGAATTATTAACATCTAATAAAATATTATAGAAGTTAAAATCGTCAATACCTATACTTGGTGAAGAGAAGTTTAGTTTGAATACATTATTATCATTATCAATATTTCCTTCCACATGTGTAGAAGCACTTACTGTTAATTGAGGTAAGAATACTTCTATTAATCTGTTATGTACAGTAATATCAAAGTCTAAATATTGTTCTTCTTTTATTTTATAAGGCGAATAGTTTGTATATAAACTACCTAATGCATTCGTAAACAACGCTCTTAAATCTTTAAACAAGAACTTACCTTTTACATAACCATCGATAGCCTCTTCTGAACTAAAAGAAATATGACGTTCATTTTGTTCATTAAAAGCAGAATTCAAAGTAAAGTGTTCGAATACATAAGTATCCTTACTATTGATATACTCGGTATTCTTCATTGTAAATGTTCCTGCTAGATCATCTAATGTATTACCTGTAGCTTTAAACTCAAACTCTCCCTTAAACTTAGACAATGTATCATTCACAAGGCGCAGTGCGTGTAAATCAGCATAATCTACCTGAGCAATGAAATCGTAATTCTTAATCTTTGAACTAAGGTCAATCATCCCATTAAAATCAAGCTTTAAATTAGGATCCTCACTGTGCACAAGTCCGCGGTAATATGGCATTTTCATCAATCCATCTATCGCAATATTAGTGTACTTATACTTAGCAAATACAAATGAGAACACATCTCCTTTAATAGAAGTATTTAGTGATTTTTGATTAAAACCTACACCGTCTATCTCTAAATCCAATGAAGTAACACCGAAATTATTATCTTTAATAAACCCTCCTAGGTCAAACTGTTCTAATACTACATTCCCTTTATATTTAGCTAGGTCAGGGTTATCTAAATTCTCTATTTCAACTACTGCTTTACCTTTACCGATACCAGTTAACATTTCCACATTAGTCTTTAAGGTACGCTTAGTCATCTCGATCTCACCATGAAGATCTACACTTCCTAGAGTCGACAACTCAGCAGGTAGTTTATCAGCTAATATTTCAGGCATTAGTCCTACTATATTATCTCTTGTGATAAATAGTCTGTCTACATTAGCATTCATCCAAAAAGGCTTGTCTTTATCAAACACATTCTTAAAGTGAAACAATCCTCTGACATTAGACATATTCTGATCCACTAGATGTACATTCTTCATATAGAAATCATTCATCACACCATCAATATGCCCACTTACATAGACCATCTTATTCTGTGAGAATATTCCTGTGAATGCGTTGATATCAGAAGAATTAAGTGCTGCTTTGCGTATATCGAAGTTCCACTTTACTTTATCTACGAAATACTTCATATCCCCTAAAGCATATGTAAACTCAAGATCCCCTTCTATAGCAGACTTATTTGTTTTAAGATCTAACTTCTCCATAGAGATACTAGTCTTAGTATGTGTAAACTTACCTGACAGGTTCTTTACACCTAACCCCCAGTTATCTTTAAAACTAGACTTTAAGATAGTCGCATAGATATTAGGCCCTTTAATAAAAAAGTCCTCAACATCTCCATTAATGTCCTTAAAATCTATAGCTACAGGAGTAGCTGCTGTATCATCTGATATAATTAAATGCGTATTTTTAATACTGACTTTAGAAGACTTTAATCTAAACTTACCTTGTCCTTCTTTACCATCGTCAAAAGCATTGATAAAATGGTCTAATGTAGTCAGTTCTTCTCCCTTATACTTATGAATTCTTAGATATAATCCATCTACAGATGCCTTACCAAAGTAAAGTCGCCCCTGTATTAGCTCATTAAAATCTAGTATATTAGTAGAGAAAGCCTTTATCTCTATAAAGTTTGTATCGTGATTATCTTTTGCTGTAACCTCTTTTAACGTTACTTGTCCAAATATGTTTATATATAGCTTTTCTATTTCTAATCTAGTCCCAAACTCACTATTGATCTTGTCCATAGCTTGCTGCGCTAAAAAGGTTTGAACCATAGGCAAAGCCAATGCTCCCGCAAAGATTATGATCAAGCCAAACACACCTAATATCAGGCGAAAAAGTATTTTATTAAATTTTTTGATAACGTTTAATGTTTTAAATTTGCCCCAATCTACCCTTCGTTTCTTTAAGAAACTCAACAATTAGCAAATTTATATAATTTTCCATAGGGTTGGGTAGATTTAGTCTTATAAATTATCTAAAGATAGAATAAAAAAATGTCTTCAAAACCTACCTATATTTTAGCCATAGAAAGTTCTTGTGATGATACTTCTGCTGCTATTATGGCTGACAACAAAGTATTGTCTAACATCGTAGCTAGACAAGAAATACACGAAGAATATGGCGGTGTGGTACCAGAACTAGCTTCTCGCGCTCACCAACAGAACATAGTACCAGTAGTAGATGTCGCTCTTAAAAAAGCAGGTATCTCTAAAGATGACCTAGATGCCATAGCATTTACACAAGGTCCTGGGCTTATGGGATCTCTATTAGTAGGTGGTTCTTTTGCTAAGAGTTTATCTCTAGCACTTGATGTTCCTCTTGTAGCGGTTAATCACATGCACGCTCATATCTTATGTCACTTTATAGAAGAAGAAGGTTATGATAAGCCAGAATTTCCTTTCTTAGCGATGACGATATCTGGTGGTCATACGCAAATCGTAAAAGTAAAGAGCTTCTTTGACTTAGAGATTTTAGGTGAGACTACTGACGATGCTGTAGGTGAAGCTTTTGACAAATCAGCCAAAGTACTGGGCTTTCCTTATCCTGGAGGTCCATTAATTGACAAGTATGCGAAAGAGGGAAATCCTAAGGCATTCCCGTTTACCAAACCTAAAGTGGATGGGCTAAACTTTAGTTTCAGTGGGCTTAAAACACAAATATTATATTTCATTCAAAAGAACGTAGCGATAAATCCTAACTTCATTGAAGAAAATAGAGCAGATATATGTGCTTCTATCCAATACACTATTATTCAAATCTTATTAGACAAGCTTAAACTCGCTGTTAAAGAGACAGGGATTAAACAGATAGTTATCGGAGGTGGTGTATCTGCTAATTCAGGAATCAGACAAGCGCTAAAAGACGGCGAACAGAAGTACAAATGGAAGGCATTTGTTCCTAAGTTTGAATACACCACTGATAATGCTGCTATGATAGGTATTGTAGGGTATTATAAATATAAAGAATCTATTTTTGCTGATTCATCTGTTGTATCTAAAGCTCGTATTGAATTTTAATCTGTCACTATGCAATTATTTTATTCTCCTGAAATAGAAAAAGGTCAAACTACTTTCACTTTTGATAAAGATGAAAGCAAACATATCATCAAAGTTCTTAGACGTAAAATGGGTGATACCCTACACGTTACTAATGGTAAGGGTACTTTGTTTACAACTAAAATAACTCTAGACTCGGATAAGAAATGTGTAACAGAGATAGTATCTTCAGAAGATCAGACTCCTACACCATTTCGTCTACACCTAGCAGTAGCGCCTACTAAAATGAATGAGCGCTATGAATGGTTCTTAGAGAAAGCAACAGAAATAGGGATTCACGAAATCACACCTATTATCTGTGATCACTCTGAGCGAAAAATTGTAAAGACAGAGCGCTTCGAGAAGATATTACAGTCTGCTATGAAGCAGTCATTACAATATCATTTGCCTATTCTTAATGAACCAATTACGCTAAGAGAATTCTTAAATCAAAACCACGAAGGGGAACTATACATTGCTCATTGTGAAGAAACGGAGAAAATATTATTAAAAGACTGTATAGACACTCATAAAAATTACTTACTTTTAGTTGGTCCAGAAGGAGACTT
>JBOFGJ010000711.1:0-1498 GCA_051649065.1 Flavobacterium sp.
AGATCTTATGCATGATTTTCCAATTATTGATATTGATCACTTCTCAGGGCAAGAAGCATTAAACAAAGTTGATTTTTTATATTCTGAACTTCAAGGTCCTCATTATATAGACAAGCCTCATCAACATTTCTTTTTCCTACTGATCTTATTTGATAAAGCAAATGGAGAGCATACAATAGACTTTAATACTTACAAAATAAGTGATAAGCAAATACATATTTTATTTCCCAATCAGGTTCATAGTTGGACAATTAAAGATTCCACACAGGCATATCAACTCATGATTGACAAGGTATATTTTGAGAAACTTTCTTTACATTTCAGACATGCTTTTGCTTATTATTATCAAAACCCTATAATTAATCTATCGAATTTAGTTTTCAATCAATTAGTCTATGAATTTAAATCTATTAAGCAAGAACTATTAGACAGTAACACTTTAATTGATCTTATTGAGTCACGAATTGCTGTTATTGCTTCTTTACTTAGTAAAGAGATCGATAAAACAACAAGTAATAAAACGCAAAGCTCATATAGTGTAAGGTTATTTGAATTTCAAGAGTTAATAGAGCAATTCTACTGTGAAGAAAAAAGCATAGAGTTTTATGCACAAAGACTAAATATTTCAAGTAGTCAATTATCAAAGTTAACCAGGAAACATCTTTCAATTTCTCCTATGCAACTTATTTATCAGCGTAGAGTTCTTCAAGCCAAAAGGCTTCTTAAGTCTACTGATTTATCAATCAAAGAAATAGCCTTTAAACTTGGATTTATAGACGCACCTTATTTTACTAATTTTTTTAAAAAACATACCAATCTAAGTCCTTCAGAATTTAGATCTGAGTGATCGATTTTTCAAGTCAATGCGCTAAAGCTACAAGTCTCAAGATTAAGTGATACTCTAAATTTGCATAGTCATTTTTAAAATAAACGATTATGAAATCTAATTTAGAGGTAAATTATAAAGAGCAAACTCAAATAGAGAATAAAGCATCACAACCCAAACTAACACCTTCTCTACTTTGGCTTATGACTATCTCAACAGGTATTGTGGTAGGAAATAACTATTACAATCAACCACTATTAGGACTAATGGCAAAAGACTTTTTTGTCTCAGAGGCAAAAATAAGCATCATTGCTATGTTTACGCAAATAGGCTTTGCTCTTGGTCTACTTTTTATTGTACCCTTGGCAGATATGTTACATAGAAAACGACTTATTCTTGGTATTTTCTTAACCATTATTCTCTCTCTTTTTTCAATGGTCTTAGCTACTTCCCTACCCCAGTTGTATCTAGCTAGTTTTATGGTCGGATTTAGTTCTATAATCCCGCAAATGTTTGTTCCTCTTACCGCGGAACTTGCAACAGATCAAAAGCGAAGTTCTGCCATTGGAACTGTCATGAGTGGTTTACTTTTAGGAATACTACTCTCACGCGTTATGGCAGGTTTTATCGGGGAGATCTGGGGTTGGAAAACAGTTTATTACATAGCGATAT
>JBOFGJ010000712.1:0-1054 GCA_051649065.1 Flavobacterium sp.
GAAGAGAAATACTCAGGTGGATTAGTTTTATCTTTGGGTATAGAGTTATTAGGTTAGCTCCTCATTTAAATAGATAAGATATGAAAGTAGAAATATGGTCGGACGTGATGTGTCCTTTTTGTTACGTCGGAAAGAAGAATTTTGAGAATGCGTTGGTACAGTTGCCTTTCGCAGATAAGATAGAGGTAGAGTGGAAGAGTTTTCAGCTAGATCCAGATTTGCCAGTAGATGGGTTAGACATGTCTACTAAAGATTATCTAGCACAGCGCAAAGGTATGCCTGCTCAACAGATACAAGGGATGATGGATCACTTACAAGAAGCTGGTAAAGCAGTAGGAATTGACTTTAAACAAGATCAGTCTATCCCTGTGAATACCATCAGAGCACATCGTCTTATTCACTTTGCTCAAGCTCAAGGCAAAGGGAGCGAAGCAGAAGAAGCATTGTTTTTAGCACACTTCACTAACGGAAAGAATGTAGGTGATATAGAAGTATTAGTTTCTATAGCAGAAGAGATAGGATTAAATGCAGAAGAAGCAAAAACATTCTTAATCTCTGATGCGCAGTTAGAGGAGGTAAATGCAGATATCGCAGAGGCACGTACTCTTGGGGTATCAGGAGTGCCGTTCTTTGTATTGGATAGAAAATACGGTGTGTCAGGAGCACAACCTACAGAAGCATTCGTAGAAGCGTTAACACAAGCATACCAAGAAAGCCAACCTAAATTCGAGATGAAAGGCAGCAGTGATGCAGGAGCTTGTGGTCCTGATGGATGCGAGATATAAGTGACCATAGTTGATTTATAAATAAGAACACCCCATTAGTACAATGTATTAATGGGGTGTTGTCATTTATAATTGTAAAGCGAAAATAAGTTCAATGTTACGGTGTTTATTACTGAAAAAATGATTAAGCTAATCTTAAAATAGGCAGATAAACCTTGATATAGTTAGTATCTTTGAGCCACTAGAAAACAAAGAAGATAAATGGGATTGAAGATTCTACATACAGCCGATTGGCACTTAGGAAAGAGATTAGATAACTTTAGTCGCTT
>JBOFGJ010000713.1:0-3939 GCA_051649065.1 Flavobacterium sp.
ATTGCCTAAAGTATCATTCTCTAAAGCCTTAAACGCTAGAGGAGCTAACTGTCTACTCAATCCCTTTTTTGCCTCAGGTGTCAGATTCTCTAAAGTATATGCCTCTTTTAACCTTCCTTCATAAAAGGCAATATTCGGAAACGCTGCTATCTCTCGATGCATACGCCCCTGATACGTTAGCGTATCATACGCATAGTGTAGGTTATGTAATTGGCAGAAGTTATATAGTCGTTCGAATAGGGAGTTACGTCTATCTACTAGCCCCATTTGCTCTAACAGAGGGTTATTCGTTTTAGACAGTACTTCACTTTGTACTACGATAGCAGGCAGTTGTTTATGATCCCCTATCATAATCACCCGTTTACACTTAGGCAACAACCCTATGATTTGGGGTTCTAATATCTGAGATGCCTCATCAATAATCACGGTATCAAACTGTTTTAGCTTAAACACATCATTCTTACCAGACATCGTCGCTACGGTAGATAAAAACACTCTGTTCTTGCGGATAATATTTGCCAATACATTACGAGTAAACTTACGCCCTGACAGCTCTAATGTCTCACTCTCTCTACTTATAATCGTATTTAGCAACCGATGTTCATATTTACTACTACTAGATAGCGGACTACCGATACGCACATATTTATCTATACCCTCTACATCAGCGAGTGCCTCTTCTACAGCACCACATAACTCATCCACTGCTTTATTTGTATACGCTAATAGCAGTACATTTTGCTTTGTATTTGTATATAGTTCTTCTACTAGTTCCTTAATAATATGAGAAGTTTTTCCTGTACCTGGAGGTCCATTTAGTACATAATAGTCTTCTGTAGATAATGCATTATTAAGTATTCTATTTTGCTCAGTAGATAACGTCGATTTATAATATCCATAATCCACTCCTTGTTTAGGAGGAAGTACATTTAATATTACTTCACGTTTAGACTTCGGAGCATTCATAAAAGCATATAAGCTCTTATACATACTTGTAAACGAAGAATCCATAGAATCGCGTTCTAATGCCCATCTATTATACTGATTAAAATAGGATAAACTTCTCTGTCTATGTCTAAATACTACTATCACACTCTCTTTAGTAATCTGCTGTATAGTACACTTAAATATTTGGTGATTAGCAGCCGTGTCTTTTTCATCTTTACGAGGATATAAGACACATACATCACCCTTTCTAAAATTGACAAAGTCATCTGATAAGGTACGATTAAAGCAAATCATCTTCTCATGTTCAGATATCTTATTCTCTCTAATCTCAAGATCACTTAGGATACTATATTTATCTCTCTTTACCTCATCAGAGTCAATCCATAAGCTAGCTAAGCCGTGACTTCCCTCTTGATTACCTGCACCAAGTTTACTGATATACTGCTCCCTTGCGATAAAGCTCACAAATGAATAAAAGTAGGTTCGCTCTAATGGACTACATCCTTCTAGCACCTGTGTAAACTCGTTTATCTGTTTATACAGCATGGCCTTAAACTTCGTATTCACATTAGGATCACGTACTATATACTCCCCTTTTATATAATCAAGCCTTGATGCTATCTTCTCTAGATCATCAGACTTTAAGACTTGTTCATTGAGTATAATTTTATTGCGGAGTTCACAGATCTCTTGTACTCTACTTAAGTTGATACGATCCGTACGGAGATTAGCTGTCCTTGTTTTGCTATAAAAAATAAAACCACTTAAATATTTCTCATTACCGATATCTTTGTAAGGTATTTTATTAACTACAGATAACATCAGATGATATAAATATAACTGTACAGCGTGATTAGGCTTCACCCCTACACCATCATCAGGATACACAGTCCCTCCTGATTTAAGTTCTACGATAGTTGTCTTTAGATGATCTGTCTGTACGCTATGCAACAAATCTAGTCGCCCCTGTACACCATATACATTACACATAAAGCTAGGCTCTAGACTGATATCCCCCTCCTTGGTAATTCCGTAATAAACGAACTCCTCTAAATACACTCTTTTAATAGTATTAAAGTGTGTCTCGCAGTCTAGTGTATATTGTTTAAAGTTCTTTATATCTAATATATCCGGGCAAGCAGTATGCTCGAAAGGATAGTTCTCAAAGTGATTAATGAATACTGTATTAAAAAGTACTGTAGATGCATCCTCTGCACCTACCAACTCATCCATCACAGCATTGGCAAAATTTCCTAATAGCAAATGCTTATTATTAGGAATCTCATCAAACTTTGATTTGATAAAACTCATAGAAGACGTTCCATAGTCTTGAAAACATTCTGCTATAGCAGATACATCTATAAGATAGTCTGGCTCTAGTATAAATATCTTAGGGTGGTAAATATGTTGATCATCTACCCCTATGTTGATTAAGTGAAGTGTAGCACCTGCCCACACCTGATCTATGGTATTAAATGCACTGTTCACTCCCTCTTCCATAATCTGAACTTTGATAGGTATATCATCAGTCGCATCCTCTACCTCACAGATAAGGGTATTTCCCTTTAGGTCGATGACATTCACACGAAGTTTGTCGATTACTTGTTCAAATTCGATGTGCTTAACTTCTAATCGAAATATATTAAACGGGAAGTGTTGCCTATTCTCATCAGGAATGGGAACATCATATATAAATGAGATGAAGTTATTCACATCCATCCAGTAGGTAGCGAAGTATCGATCTAAATCAGCAGAATCGTGCTTCCCTAGTTCGTTGCTAATCATCCTAAAGTTATGGATCACACGACTAGCCTGATATTTATTACAAATAAAAGATACACGTGAGAACAGATTAGAGAATTGTACCACCTCATCTTTCGTAACATACTTACATATCTTCTCTAATAACCCTCTTAGCAGCCTGTATCTAGAACGTGTAGTTATATCTTTACTATTTATGATGTCTACTAGAGAATTAAAGTATAGTGAAGTATGTTTATTATCTAGCATATGGCAACAGTATTGGAATTTAAAAACTCAAAGATAAACTAGATTTCACAGTTTAAGAAACATCACGTAAATACAAAAAAAAGAATTGCCTAGCACTAAGACAATTCTTTTAAAAAACAAACACTTCATACAAAATGAATGTATAATTATCACCTAGCACAAAAGTAAGATAGCTATCCTATTAATAGTTATAACATTTCAAACAACTATTGGCAATTAGAGATATAATTCAAATATTTTCAATGAGGTTATCTTGACTTTCACACCCTTCCGTTTTGAGCAAGCCTCATTCTTGTACATCCCATTTAAAATTCGTAGATATGCCACATACCCTAACTTGTATTTTGTTATAAATCAATATTTTAATTTATATAAGAATTGTAGGTTATATCACTTATCTCAAGAAAAAAGCCCTTTTTTTGCCCTTTCCCGTGTATGAAGTTGCCGATTGACTTTGTATGAAAGTATATTGACAGCATCGTGAGTCCATCCTGACTCCGTTTAAAAAGGCTGTTTTAATGGACTCATGACGGACTCACTACGGACTCACTACGGACTCATTATGGACTCACTCAAACCAAGACTCCATAAAAAAGGCTTTTTTACCCTATTAAGATAAGTTCTGATTGTTTTTAAATATTAGCCTTGAAGATTGGCTCAAAAAAAGCACTGAATACTTAATATCCAGTACATTGTAAATATATATAATTAATAGACAAGTATTTTGATACTCCCTTGTTTTTTGCTGTGTTTTTAATTCTATCCTTCATTTACTAACTTTTACCCTTAGTTTACAAGGATTTAAATGCCTATGACTAATTAGATAGTCAACTGTTTTGCTCGCTTTTATTTTTAAGTAGTTTTTAATCCAGCCATAAAGTCAAGATGACTTCAATTATAGCTTACTTTATCACGGAATACAATAACTAACATAACACACTTATTTCTCTTTCTAATGAATAGCTATGATAGAATACTTAT
>JBOFGJ010000714.1:0-2133 GCA_051649065.1 Flavobacterium sp.
TAAAGCCGTCTTCATTTCGGTTATCATCTTCAGAGCTACATGCTACTGTAAAAGCAAGTAGAGAAAATACTAGAGAGCGTACTAAAATTCCTTTTTTCATTATAGTTTATTTGTTTTTGTTATAAACCTTAAATCTGAAATTACCATTTACTGCGAATTAATTCTACTTTACATAGCTTCAATTAACTCTTAAACCACACCACACTACAGTGTGCTTTAATCACTAATTTTGCTCTGTTTTGTACAATTTATTCTCGTTTAAACGCTATCTATAGATTTAAGGTTATACAAAAATAAGGTTTCATATAGAGGAACAAAGAAGTTTTGCTTTTCTTTTTTATAAATACGCCCTTTACCTAGGAGTATTTTACTATTTTAGAGGAATAAAGAGACAAACGGATTATGAAAAAAATAGGAAGCCTTCTATTCGCAAGTATTTTAATGTTCTCATGTACAGAGAAACAGCAGCCTTCGAATGAATCAATAAATACAGAAGAACCAACGTCATTAACACTTACTATAGCTGAAGCGAAGAAGATTATAGAGCTTCCGCTACACTGTATAGAGATTGAATATCCTAATAAATTAGGGCAAGTATTAGGGAAAGATGAAGATCTAAAAACACCGAAACAGCTTAGACCTATTTTCTACGGATGTTTTGATTGGCACTCTTCTGTACACGGATTTTGGTCTATTGTTACTTTATTACAGAAGTTTCCGGAGTTAGATACAGATGGGCAGATACGCGCTAGATTGAATAATCTGATTACAGATGAGAATGTAGCAGTTGAGCTAGCGTTCTTCCATGATCCGAATAACAAGACTTTTGAACGTACTTATGGATGGGCTTGGCTGTTCCAATTACACGGAACGCTGTCTAAATGGGAAGATGCAGATGCACAGCGATGGGCGAAGACAATAGAGCCATTGGCTATAATCATGCAAGAGCGTTATGCAGAATATTTACCAAAATTATTATATCCTATCCGCACAGGGACACATGATAATACAGCATTTGGATTATCACTGTCACTAGATTATGCGCGCCAGATGGGAAATACGTCATTTGAAGAATTGATAGTAACTAATGCCAAGCGTTTATACGGAGAAGATAAAGGATGTAATATAGCCTTCGAACCAAGTGGACACGACTTTTTATCACCATGTTTAGAAGAAGCACGTCTAATGAGTAAGGTGATGAATCAAGATACATTCCGCACATGGGCTACTGCGTTCCTACCACAGCTATTTGATAAAAACTTTACCCTAGAGGTGGCTAAAGTATCAGATCGTACAGATGGACATTTAGTACACTTAGATGGGCTTAACTTTAGTAGAGCGACTTGTCTTAAAGAAATAGGGAAAGCGTTGCCGGAGTTAGCTCCTAATCTGAATAAACTTTCAGTGAAGCATTTTGAAAATTCGTTTGGCAATATTACAGGGGATGATTATATGGGGAGCCATTGGTTAGGTACATTCGCTTTGTACACGTTAATCCATAATTAGCAGTAGCCTAATACTGCGATTAATTATACTTCATAGCTCTTTCACTAGCTCTAAAACCATACTATAGTATGCTTGTATTGCTAATTCAGACCTATTTTGTATAATTACTTCTCGTTTATTTGCCTAACGCTGATTCAGGGTTTAATACACCAATAGTCTGACTATTAAAAAGTTGGGGGAACCCACTATAAATACTATGAAATTAAGAGAAATGTTTGGTATCAAGGACAAGCAAAGAGACTTGTCTATCGATGCGGTAAGAGCACTGTTTAAACTGCCTATCGTACAAGGGATTTATTACAACAGATGGCTAATACCTAGAGGAGATGATATAGTGATAGACTTCTTAGAATCATACGATATCGCTGAAGAAGAGGTAGTAGAGAGTGATAAGTTTGCTGTTTATTTTCAAGAAGATGAGTTTAATACACGTCTAGTTATTTCTCGTGATTTCATTAATGACAAAGGAGAAAAAGATGCAGAGATGTATCACTATTTCTATAGAAGGCTTGGTTTAGACCTTACAAGTGTATTGGTTTTTTATCAAGAGCACAATACCTATGCTGATCAATTGACTTTATTGACATCAAAAGATCAAGAGCATTTAGAGATTGCTTATCAGTGGTT
>JBOFGJ010000715.1:0-8185 GCA_051649065.1 Flavobacterium sp.
ATACAATCGCTTTACTTTTAATCTGCATTTAATTCCTCATTTAAGAATCTAAAATAGACATCTTGGTTTAATTGTTTGTAAAAATACCAAAATAACAATCAACTACCGATTCAAAAACATGTTTCTAAAACACCTTAAATCTATCTATAACTAACTATTTCACAGACATTATACGACTTGTAAACACAACATACGAAATATGTAAATATCTCATCATAATCTTAACTATTTTCATAGCTTTGCACTAATCTCTGAAAAAGACCACTATGAAAAAAATCTTACTATTTATCTTGCTTTACGCAGTATTCACAAGCTGTAAAAATGACAAGGAATTCTCTTTTGAAGAGAAGACGTACCAAAAGATTCTATTAGAAACTTGTGTTGAAGATAACTGTACAGAGATTAAGATTATCACTGCCGAAATCACAACTCCGCAAGATGAAGTCTCTACTAAGATTAATAATAACAACTTAGTTATCATCAATGATCTCTTATCTTTTGAAGATGAGAAAAAAGAGGCTACTACATATGATGATATTGTAATTTCATTTACGAATGCTTACACTGCTCTAGTTAAACAGTTCCCTAAAGCTACTATACCATGGCAAGCTACCGCTACTAATACCGTTACATTCTACAGTGATAACTTACTTAGCTACTCACTAGAATATTACCTTTTTACAGGTGGAGCGAATGGATTCAATGGAGAAAAAGCGATCCACTATAACCCAAAAACAGGAGAACAATATACTAATGAACAATTATTTAAGAACTATACCGAGTTTAAACAAGTAGTTCTTAATAAACTAAAAGAAGCTAATAAATCAGATAAAACATCTACTACTAAACACAATGGTGTGGATCTTGACGAGAACTCGTTTAGTCTACCTGAGAATATCTTCATCTACGAAGATAGTTTAGTATTAAACTTTACTAATTCTGAACTAGGAGCGATGTCTAATAAAGATATTTCTGTGAGCTTTACTAAAGAAGAAATCACTCCTTACCTAAACTTTGATTTAGTTCCTAAAGCGAATACAAACAAATAAGTACATCCATAAACAATACCATAATCTCTACTTGTGAGCATCTATAAGAAAATATTTAAACAGACTGCCATATACGGCTTAGCAGCAGTATTTCCTAAAGTGATTGGGTTCTTCCTAGTTCCTTTCCACACAGACTTAATGCAAAATAACGACTACGGACAGTACAGCGTTATTTTCTCAATTATGATGTTTCTAAACGTTATTCTATCATTTGGAATGGAAACAGCATTCTTTAGGTTTTATAATAAACGAGATGACAAGAAAGAAGTGATTAATAATAGCTTACTCTTTCTGTGCTGTACTACCTTAGTTTTTACTGTATTTAGTATACTTACCATTAACTTTTGGGCTGATCTATTAAATATTCCTATCGATATTCTACAGTATGTATTAGTTATATTGATCTTAGACGCATTAGTGATTGTACCTTTTGCTAAGTTAAGAGCAGACCAACGTCCGATGTTTTACAGTGCCATCCGTATGGCTAATGTGACTATATACACTGTACTTAACATATTCTTCTTATACTATCTACCCATCATAAGTTCTAAATATCCTGATAGTATATTTAGCAGTATCTATGTGGAGAACTACCAAGTATCTTACATCTTCATCGCTAACCTTATCGCTAGTCTATTTACTTTTCTGGCTTTTTATAAGGACTATTTTACTATCAAATTTAAGTTTAATAAACAGCTTAATAAGGAGATGCTTAAATACAGTTTCCCTGTAATGATAGGAGGATTAGCTTTTGCTATTAATGAGAGTTTTGACAAGATATTATTAGAGCGATTACTACCTGCCGACATAGCTTTATCAGAAGTAGGTAAATATGCGGCTTGTTATAAACTAGGTCTATTTATGGTACTGTTTAGACAAGCATACACATTGGGAATAGAACCTTTCTTCTTTAACTATGCAAAGAATGATGATGCTCCTACTAAGTATGCAACTATCACCAAATACTTTACCATATTCGGAAGTTTGATTATGCTTGGAGTTATCGTGTTCTCAGATATATTAAAAGTGCTATTTATTAGAAACGAATCTTATTGGGATGCAATGAGTGTCGTGCCTCTTATCATATTAGCCAACCTATGTATGGGTATTTATACTAATCTATCTGTATGGTATAAATTAAGAGATAAGACAGCTGTAGGAGCTTACATCTCTATTATGGGGGCTCTATTTACTTTAATATTTAACTACCTACTAATACCTATCTGGGGATATGTAGGATCAGCTATCGCTACCTTAATAGCATATGGCTCTATGATGTTAGTATCTTATGTAATGGGACAAAAACAGTACCCTATCCCATATGAGAAAAAAGCTATCGGGGGATATATGGGGTTATCCATACTACTGAGTTTCGTGTACTTCTATTGCTTTAGAGAGAACTACCTAGTAGGAATAACTTGTATATTAATATTCTTAGGAGTTATTTATAAATTCGAAAATGCCATTATCAAAAAAATAATCAAGCGATAGATATCTATCGCTTAATCTGGGTTAAAAAAAAGGTCATCTCCTACGAGATGACCTTTTATATAACATATACTTAGATTATTTCTTCTTAGCGTCTTTTTTGATTTTATCTTCAATACGTTTTACACGTTTCTCACTATCAGGGTGAGTAGAGAATATTTTAGCTTTAGTAGATTTATCAGCTCCATACTCTTTCTCCATATCAGCAAACTTTTGGAATCCATCAGCTAATGCTTGTGGGTTCTTATTATTCGCTACTAAGAATTTATAAGAATAATCATCTGAATCTGTCTCTTGTCCTTGAGAAAACTGAGCCCCGATAAGCTTTTCTGTTAGAGGTCCTAGGTCTCCTTTCATTAAGTCACCTACTGTACCTTGAGTAGTACCTGCAAATTGTACAGCCGCTTCAGCTATCAACACTTTTCTATACCCATTTAAAGAGTGTTTTAACTTAACGTGTCCAATCTCGTGTCCGATAATTCCTAATAACTCATCATCACTCATAATATCCATTAATGAAGAGAACACACGTACACTACCATCAGGACAAGCAAAAGCATTCACATCAGTAACGTAGTACACTTTATAATTTAAGTTAAGACCATCATAGTTCTTATAAGGTCCGAAAATACGTTCTAAACGTTCAGCATAAGCTTTTTTCTTAGGATTTTTATCCTTTAAAGTACAGACAGCATTATTCTCGTCCATCCATTTAACTGCAGCAGCAGCAGATTGAGCTACTTCTTCATCAGTAACAGTGAATGCAGATACAGCTTTCATACCAGCTTCTATTTTCTTTGGGTTTAATTTCCCGAATTGCGCATTAGCTGTACCTACAGCACAACATACTAAAAACGCAGACAATAAAACTTTTTTCATACTAATTATTTTTTTTTGTATAACAAATGTACTCTTTTATTTCAACTTCACTTTAATACAAATAACTAATTAACCCACACTTCTAACAAACTAAATAACAATATAATAAGAACTACTAAAAACAAAAAAGAGAGTACCCCAAGATACTCTCCTTCGCTATGAAAATACAACAACAAATTATTTTATCACAGAATCAGCAATAGACATATAAACGAAAAGTAATTATACAAAATAGATCTGTATTAGATAAAAACATACCAGGGTATCGTTGTAAAGCTAATGAAAGAGCTATGAAGTAAAATTGATTTGTAGTATTTTGCTAATGTTGATTCTCGGTTTATATTACAACTGTCTTCTTAACCTGTGTACTATAACTACTACTTAATACAGTGTCTACATATCTCCACTCAGCACGTGCTCCTCCAGAAGTATAATCTACATACAGATAACCTCTATCAGATAAGTTGACATATTCTAATTCTTCTATTAAAAGTGGCATTACTTGTTCTAATTGTCTTGCTTGAGACATATCGTTAGACAGCCCTAGGTAAGTTTCCATACCAGGAGAACTAATCGAACTAGTCGCTAACTCATAACCTACTACCTCGCCACTCTGCGTTTTCATTTGACTATACCACGCATTATGTGTATCACCCGCAAGTGTCATCACTTTTTTACCTTTACACAGACTATATAGCTTCTCACGTTCAACAGCATATCCATCCCAGGCGTCTAAATTATAAGGCAACACAGTCGTTATCCTAGATTTCTCTGCTGCAGTTAATGTAGGATCACCTTTAAGCATACGTGTCTTAAGAACTACTAAGTCTCCTAGTGTTTGCTTTAATGCACCTAATGATGCAGCAGATGCACTACCTGTCTTCTCTATTTCTGCCATAATCTGATTAACAATCATTAGAAACTCTGCAGGCACTAACATCTTAGCCATTAAAACTTGCTGTCCTAATACTTGCCAAGCAGCTTTACTTGTATTCATCTGTCCGGCTAACCACGTTAACTGCTCCTGCCCCATTAACTGGCGACTAGGATTTAAATACGCTTGCATAAAACCGTTCTGATCAAAACCGGTACTTGTGAAGTAGTCATTATAGCTCAACTGTTTATCCCTCGCTATCACTCGTGTATCTAACATATGTAAGGACAAAATATTCCCAAACTCAAACGATCTGTATATACGTGCATCTTTACCTGTCTTTAGCGGAATAAACTCACTATATGCCTGTAAAGCGGCTTTCTTTCTAGCCTCAAAACTACCTTCTGTCTCAGGCTGATGATTCTCTGCCCCATCCTTATAGGTGTCATTTGCTATCTCGTGGTCATCCCATACACAGATAAACGGTTTTTTTTGATGTGCTAACTGTAGGTTCACATCACTTCTATATTGTTTATATCGTTCTCTATAATCTTCTAGAGAAACAATTTCTCTATTCGGTTTGTGTGCTCTATTTAGTGAAGCTGTACTTGCATTGGTTCCATATTGTCCGGGTGCGTACTCATAAATATAATCACCTAAGTGAATAATCACATCCGCATCAGACTTAGCCATCTCAGCATAAACATTAAACAATCCTGCAGGATAATTAGAACACGAAGCTACAGCAAGCTTCACATTAGACACATTATCTGTATAAGCAGGTAATGTAATTGTCTCTCCTATAACAGAAGTTTCTTTTGCTGCACTATTTAAAAATCGATAGTAGAACTTGCTATTAGAAGCTAATCCTTGTACTTCTACAGCTAATGTATTATCTGATATCGATTGAATAAGTACCTTACCTTGACGTACCACATCCTTAAACTGATTGTCTTTCGCCATCTGCCAAGTCACTTCTGTATCCCCTTTAGTATAACGGGTCCAGATAATGATACTCGTAGCTGTAGGGTCAAAACTTGCAACTCCATAATCAAAGCCCTTTATTTTAAAGTCACCTATTAATTCTTCTTTAGAACCACCATCATCATCATTAGAACAACTAATAATAACTGGTGCTAAAAATATACTACCTGAAGCTAATAAGGATGAGCGTAGGAAATTTCTTCTGTTTAACTGTGGTTGTTTCATGGTTCAAAAACTTTTACACAAAACAACTACTATAGCATTACTAAATGATTAATCTCAGGTTAACTATCAGTAATATTTGTCACCGATATATTAACAAATCTTACTTATGACAACTCTTGTTTTCCTTTCCTCTTATGAAATGTCTCTTTGTAATGTCCATTACTATCTTTAGCGATAATACTTATACTTCCATTAATCTCTAAAGTAGCTAATTTGACTTGTTTGAAGTATTCTACCCCATGTTCATGCATAGCCTCTGTTAATTCATCTGAAGTAATACCTAGTTGAGTTGCTTTTGCGAAGTCTACTATTCCATGTTGAATAATAACTTCAGGTTTCTGCTGAAGTAAGCGATTAACAAATTTGTTATGAGCTATCAGTCGCTTCATTCCATAGTTAATTACGAACAAAACAAACGCCGCTACTATTCCGCCTTCTAAACTAGTATTAGGTCCTACCATAGCATTCTGTACCGAATTGCTAATTAATAGCATCAACACCACGTCAAAAGTATTTAATTGAGACAATTGCTTCTTTCCAAATACACGCATTGCTATAATCATAAACAGATACACTGCAATACTCCTCACGACAATATCCAAATACTCCATATATTCTATCATTTACATCAAATTTAAATAAAAAGGCGAAGTACAATGTACTTCGCCTTCTTTAATCTCTATCTAAAATATTTTATTTTCCTATATCTTCAACTTAAAGATTAAGTGTTTGATTCTTATCTGATCTCACTTGGTAACCAAAACGAAGAGTTTTACTCTCATTCGATTTAAGTTTAAGATCCCATTTCACTAACCCTTTCTCTGTATTTACAGTTCCTGACGAAGTATCAGTTAACTCTATCTCAATATCTTTATTAGAACTCACAGGGAACTGATCCTCTACCTGTATCGCCACTTGCTCTGCCTTATTATTGCGAAGAGTGATATCATACACAAAGTTCTGAGACTTCTTAGAAGACAGCATTTTCGTACCTGACTTATCTTTCATTAAAACACGAGAAACAGATACTTTTGGATCTTTACCCATATTTAATCTCATTTCTTCTTCCGTATTTGCAGGATTAAGAATTGTTTTGCCTACATACACACCATCAAAGATTACATTGGCTTCACCTGCTAATAGATTATAATTACCATAGTCCTTAACCGTTGCAACTAAATATGCATTCAGATCAAGTTTAGGAGCTACATAATACTTATACTCCGCAGGAATAGAAAAGTCGTTAAGTGATACACTATGTGACTTATTATTAGACATCACTGTGTATGGAATATTTATATCAAATGATACGTTTAACTGTGATTCATTGACTTGAGTAAAATTACTCATTGTATTTTCAATATAAACTTGATTTTTATCTGCTACTGCATCCTCTAAATAAGATACAGAGCTCACACTAATCTCTTTTAGAGCAGCACTACTCTTAGCATAGCCAATCCCAGCTACTCTGCCGCTTAAAGCATTTGATATATTAGCATTATAATCAATGAACCAGGTTCTCCAAGTAGGAATAACATTACTCTGATTCGCTACACCGCTTGTCAAGCTTAGGTTCACACCTCTCCAGTCTATACCTGAATACTGTTTCACATCCGCTTTATAAACCACTTTTACAGGAGAATTAATCTTATCCACTCTCAAGTCATAAAATGGTTTCCAAGACGCAGCTTGTGTTAAGTATTTAATCTGAAAAGGTACTTCGCCTTCTTTATCATTCATCACTTGTATGATAAGTTTCCCTTTACTTGATTTCTCACTTTTCCCTTCATTAAACGCTAGCTTATCTTTTAGATTAGTAAGTCTAGTATTCAGGTTACCCTTCTTCTCATTTAGTTTATCTAGCTCAGTGCTCAGCTGTAATCTCTTCGTTTTATAATACTCCACCATCTTCATTACCTCTACTGTTGTAGTACCATTCTCACCTCCCACTTTTTGATTCATATCAAGCAGAGACATCGTTCTACTCTCTGCGTCGATAGCGTTATTTACCTTCTTAAGCTCTGTCTCCACAAGTTTAATACTGTCTCTCACAGGTTTTAACAATGGCGAATCCACAGCACTATCATATTCCTCTACATAGCGATTACTATACTGTATCGCCATTACAGTTACTTCTGATATAGAACCAATCTGTATAGTCGCTTCGTTTAAATAATCTGCCACATTAGTAAACACCACTTCTGATGTTCCCTTAGGCAACCTCACTTTTGCCTTATGCGTTAATTCCGCGCTATTAAAATACACACGGGCACTCTCTAGTTTAGCAGGTGTAAACACAGGCTTCTGCGCCCAAGTCACAATACTGCATAAAGCCAGGGCAACAATAGTTAAATTCTTTTTCATAGTATTACAATTTAATTTACCCGAAGAGGTATTCTACTACATCTTCGATCTTAGTCACTAGTACAACTTTAATACCTCTACTCGAGTGACTAATTTTATTATATTTTGACACAAAAATAGTAGAGAACCCTAATTTCTCAGCCTCTTGTATACGTTGATCTACTCTATTCACAGGTCTTATCTCTCCTGATAGCCCCACTTCTCCCGCGAAGGTAAAATCTTTGCCAATAGACATATCTTGATCTGAAGATAAGATAGCAGCTACTACTCCTAAGTCGATAGCAGGATCATCTACTGTAATACCTCCTGTGATATTTAAGAA
>JBOFGJ010000716.1:0-8438 GCA_051649065.1 Flavobacterium sp.
GTCTTCATCGTTGTTAGAGGAGCGAAGTCTAGATTACGCCCTGTACTAATGACAGCCTGTGTAGCCTCATTTGGTTTCTTACCAATGGCATTGAGTAACGGTGCAGGAGCTGAAGTACAGCGTCCATTAGCCACAGTAGTTATCGGAGGGTTAATGTTAGCGACATTCTTAACGCTATTCGTATTGCCATTGTTATACATCACATTTGAACAAAAACTAAACTTCAACTTTATGAAGAAGAAAAAAGCAATCACAGTTATCGCATTATTCTTTGGGTTAGGGCTATCAGCTCAGGCTCAGACGCCTATTACTTTAGAGAATGCCTTATCTACAGCTATCGAAAATAACAATACTATCCGTGCGGAGAAACTGAGAACAGAATATGCAAAGGCATTTATCAACACCGCTAATGATATCCCACAAACTTTAGTAACAGGAGAATTCGGGCAAATCAACGGACCGTATACAGATAATAAATTTGCCATTACTCAGGACTTTGCCTTTCCTACTGTATACAGCAAACAGAAGAATGTGTATAAAGCAGAGTACCAACAGAGCATCTTTAACCTAAACTTAAAAACATTTGAACTAAATAAAGCAGTTACTCAGAGTTTTTATGACTATATGTACTGGCAAGAAAAAGAGGCATTGCTATTAAGAGCAGACAGTTTATACGCTAATTTCTACAGTAAAGCTACACTGCGTTTACAAAAAGGAGAGAGTAACATCTTAGAAAAAACAACTGCTCAAAATCAACAAATGAGCATACAAGCACAACTAGGAGAAGTACAAAAGACTAAGAAACTTATCCAAGTACAACTGCAATATCTTCTAAATACAACAGAAGACATTCTTCCTATAACAGACAGTAAGAAGATAGAATTATCAAGTTTAGAAAGTGATTTAGAACACAACCCTGTCTTACAACTTATAGAAAGTCAGAAGATCATCACACAAGAGCAAACTAAATTAGAACGCTCTAAACAACTACCTAACCTACAAGCCACTTATAACAACAGTAGCTTTATGGGAATGGCAGCTAATGATGTGTACTATGATAGAAGTAATCGCTTCCACGCTTTCCAAGTAGGGGTGTCACTACCGATATTTACTAGTGGACAGAGAGGGCGCATTAAAAGTGCTAAGATAGCAGAGCAGGTTGCAGATGCTGACTATATTGCTACAAAAGATCAGATGAATTCACGTTATCAACAGTTGTTAACATCACATAATAGCAATGAACAGATACTGGCGAACTATGAGAATTTCTCTTTTAAGAACTCTAATACAATCACGAAAACTGCTCAGTTACAATTTATCAATGGAAATATTAACTATTTAGAGTATGTAATGCTTATTAACCAAGCTTTAGAAACTGTCAACAGGTACTTAGACACTCTAAAAATATACAATGACAATATCATCCAAATCAACTATCTAACTTCTAACAACTAATATTATGTTTACTAAATATATCAATACACGACTATTAACATTAGCTCTTGCCTTAGGTAGTGCTAGCTTATTTACCCAATGCAAAAAAGAACAAGCTGCTGAAGAACAAACTGCATCTGTAGAAGAGAACACTACTACTGTGCATTTAACTGATGCGCAAATGAAGAACACTACTATAGAGACAGGTACACTGTCAGAACGCAAGATAGCTACTACTTTAAAACTAAATGGTAAAATAGATGTACCACCACAAAACTTAATCTCTGTAACGAATCCGCTAGGTGGATATCTTAAGTACACTAAGTTATTACCTGGTATGCACATTAAGAAAGGGGAGCTTATCGCAACAATGGAAGACCCTCAGTACATCCAACTACAACAGAATTACTTGATAGCTAAAGATAAATATGAGTTTGCGAAGTTAGATTACAACCGTCAAAAAGACCTGAATGCTAGCCAAGCGAGTAGTGATAAAGTAATGCAGATAGCACAAGCAGAGATGAATAACCAACGTATCACGATGAATGCTCTATCTCAACAACTTAGCTTAATCAATATCAATCCTAGTTCACTAACACATACTAACATCAGTCGTACCGCGAATATTTACAGCCCTATCAATGGATTTGTAAGTAATGTATTTGTTAATGTTGGTAAATATGTCACACCCTCTGATGTAATGTTTGAACTAATCAACCCTACAGATATACACTTAAATCTAAAAGTATATGAGAAGGACTTGGACAAATTAGAAGTAGGACAGCGAGTTGTAAGTTATACAAATGGTGCTCCTGACAAGAAATATGAAGGAGAGATTGTATTAATTAGTATGGATGTTAACACAGATGGTGTATCAGAAGTGCACTGTCACTTTGAAGAGTTTGATAAGAAGTTAGTGCCTGGTATGTACATGAATGCTGACATAGATACACATGCAGCAATATCACAGGCATTACCTGAGGAGAGCGTAGTCTACTTCGAAACAAAGAACTACGTATTCATCGAGACTGCCAAACAGACTTACGAGATGATAGAAGTAAAAGTAGGTGCTAAAGAAGACGGCTACATACAGATAAACAATGCTAACGAACTAACAAATAAAAAGATAGTAACTAAAGGAGCTTATACGCTACTTATGAAACTTAAGAATACAGAAGAAGAAGAATAGATATAACAGTATCAGCATACAACTAAGGAGTTATTACATCAGTAATGGCTCCTTTTTTTATACGCTTTAAACGAAAGTATTGATTACTACCCAATATTTCTACCTCTACACACTTTTGGTAGCAAAAAGGGGGATACTATTACGCAAAAAAAAATGCTACCCTAACGAGTAGCATTCTTATATTATTAGGCTAATAATTATTTAGCCATCATAGCTTCAGCATATTTTTTACCAACAGCAGCGAATTTTTCAGCTTGCTCTGGAGTAAATTTACTTGGGTCAATTTTAGCTAATTCAGGAGCCATAGCTTGAAACTCTTGAGTTAATTTAGTTAATTCAGCAGTGTTGTTAGAAGCTTGAGCTTCTACTAACTTATCAACTAAAGCGATATAATTATCTAATACAGCTGCATCCCCTGTAGCTACAGGAGTTTCAGCTGGAGTCCCAGCTGGAGTTTCAGCAGGAGCTTCAGTTGTAGTAGCTTCTCCTTCTTTTGCAGTTTCTTTTTTCTCACCACAAGCTACAGCTACCATAGCAGCCATACCTAATACCATAAACGTGATTTTTTTCATAATTCTTTTTATATATAAAATTAAACAACTTTAAACAGTTAGAATATTTTCTTTTTATAGATTAATTAAAACTCAAAATATACCTGTTCAAATTCATAGTAAAATTAACACAAATTAACTCACAACAAAATATTTTTTCAATTAATTATAATTTTTATTACTAAAAATTCACACACATACTCTACTTAATACATCTAAAAAAACAACAATATCAACAAACATAACACTTTCAACCTCCTCGTCACTCTAAATAAGACCTACTGATAAATCCTATTTTAATGTATTCCCTCCCTAAACGACTCCATTTCTACATAAAAAGAGAGGTAATGGTAATTAAATTACTAAAACCCAGAATCAGCTTTAGTCAAATACTACAAATCAATTCTACTTTATAGCTATTTCATTAGCTCACAACCATACTACAATATGTTTTTATCTAAATCAGACCTATTTTGTATAATTGTGTTTCGTTTATATGTCTATTGCTGATTCTGGGTTAAAAAAACTTCTAGAAGTGTATTGATTATTCTTTTATAAGTCCTAATTTTATTTTTTCTAATCTGAAAACTCAGATACTATATCTTTCAGGTAAATGCCTTAATTAATACTAAGGCTTTTTTTCATTTAAAACAACATATTAATTTTATTCACTATGAACAGACGTGATCTATTAAAACTATCGGGTACGTTGTTCGCAGGAAGTGTCCTTACACAAGGATTTGCAGCAACGACTACATTAGATTCTATCTTAGACAGTGATGATTCAGTATCTTCTAATCATCCTATATTTTTACACTATAATGAGAATAGCCTAGGCTTATCACCTAAAGCGAAAAATGCCATTATAGATTCTCTATCTAATGTAAACCGATATCCTGACAGTTATATTGAAGAACTGCAAAACACGCTTGCTAGTGAATTTAAAATGAGCGTTAAACAAGTAACGATAGGTGTTGGTTCTTCTGATATCATAAGAGCTACAGTAAATGCCTTAGGTTACCGAACTCAACAGAAAGGTCAAAAAACACAACTTATCACTCCTGATCCGTCATTCTTCTTAGCTGCTGATCACGCTAAAGAGATGGGAATATCAGTAGTTAGTGTTCCGTTAAATAAAGACTACTGTATGGATATCGCAAAGATGAAAGAGATAGCAGATAACTTCGACGGGGTATCTATATGTTACTTGTGTAATCCCAATAATCCTACAGGTACACTTACCTCATCAACTACTATAGCTGACTGGGTAAAAGGTACAGATGCCAATAAGAATTTCTTTATGGTAGATGAGGCATATGCTGAGTACATCACTGACCCAAATTTCGTCAGCGGTACATCATTTATACGAGAAGGCAGAGATAATGTTATCGTATTACGCACATTCTCTAAGATATTTGCTATGGCAGGTATGCGCTTAGGATATGGGCTGTCTACAGAAAAATTAGCAAAAGAATTAGCACCTTATATGGCGATACTTAATATCAGTATTCCAACAGCAGTAGCAGGTACAGCATCTTTAAAAGATAAGAGTTTTATCCAACAGAGTAGAGCTATGAACTCTAATTCTTTAGCAATGACTATTCAGGTATTTGATACGTTGGGAATCGAGTATTTACCAAGCCAAGGTAACTTCTTATTTCACCAAATAAAATGTGATCAAAAAACGTATATGGATGGGATGAAGGCAGAAGGCATAATTATAGGACGCCCTTTCCCTCCGTTAATGCAATGGAGTAGAGTAACCCTTGGAACCTCTGAAGAAATGAACAAATTTCTATCTGTTATAAAAGATTTTAAGAAAAGAGGATGGGTTTAATGCTTGTCCTAAACTATAATATCCCAAATTAAATTATGTGTAAAATACTATACAGTATAGCTCTGCTGGCATGTTCTGTTTTTGCTCACGCCCAATCTGACAACCTAAAGATTGAAAAACTTAATGACAACATGTATGTCTACATTACTTATCAGGAATTTAAAGGAGTACTCTACTCTTCTAACGCCTTGTATGTTGTCACAGACGAGGGTGTAATCCTTATTGATACTCCATGGGATAAAGATCAAAATGCCCCATTAGTGGAGCATATTAAGAAAGAACACAACAAAGAGATTAAATGGGTAGTGACCACTCACTTTCACGAAGACCGCTCAGGAGGATTAGACTATTTTAAGAAATTAGGCGCTAAGACTTATACCTACTCACTAACCAATGAGATCCTAAAGCAACGCAATGAACCACAAGCAGAGAATACATTTGGGAAGGAGAAGTCTTTTACCTTTGGGAAAGAGAAGTTGTCTGTTTACTTCTTAGGAGAAGGACATAGTTTAGATAACACTGTCGTGTGGTTCCCTAAAGAGAAAGTACTTTATGGTGGTTGTCTAGTCAAAAGTGCAGAAGCAACTTCTATTGGTAATATAGTAGATGGCAATACTGATGCTTGGCCTACTACTATAAAGGAAGTTAAACGCAAGTTTAAACAAGCTAAAACAATAATACCTGGACACGATGAATGGAAGATGTCAGGGCATATAGAGAATACTGAGCGTATATTATCAACGTACAATCAACAACATTCCAATAAAAACGATTAATTAATATAGTAAATCAATAAACTTAAGGTTATTAACATTAAAATGCCTACGGCAAGGTTCATAATCTTAAAGTCTTTTATTACTTTTGCACTATGGCAAAACAAGAGGATATTTTTAAGAACGTTATTTCGCACGCTAAAGAGTATGGTTATATATTTCCATCTAGCGAAATATACGATGGTTTAAGCGCAGTATATGACTACGCTCAAAACGGTGTGGAGTTAAAGAGAAACATTCGCGAGTACTGGTGGAAATCAATGGTACAGATGCACGAAAATATTGTAGGAATTGATGCCTCAATTTTGATGCACCCTACTACTTGGAAAGCTTCTGGTCACGTAGATGCGTTTAATGACCCATTAATTGATAATAAAGACAGTAAGAAAAGATACAGAGCTGACGTTCTAATCGAAGACTACTGTGAAAAATTATACCAAAAGGCTCAAAAGGAAATCGAAAAAGCAAAGAAACGCTTTGGAGAATCTTTTGACGAAGAACAATTCGTAGCTACTAACCCACGTGTAGTAGAATACTTAACGAAGAAACAAGAAATCTTAGAGCGTATGGCTAAAGGTCTTGATACAGGAGATTTAGCAGATGTGAAGGCACTTATCGAAGAGCTTGAGATCGCTGACCCTGATACAGGATCTAAAAACTGGACTGAAGTACGTCAGTTTAACCTGATGTTCGGAACTAAACTTGGAGCTTCTGCTGAATCTGCTATGGACTTATACTTACGTCCTGAGACAGCACAAGGTATCTTCGTTAACTTCCTTAACGTACAGAAGACAGGTCGTATGAAGATCCCTTTCGGTATCGCACAGACTGGTAAAGCATTCCGTAACGAAATCGTAGCGCGTCAGTTCATTTTCCGTATGCGTGAGTTCGAACAAATGGAAATGCAATTCTTCGTTAAACCAGGTGAAGAGATGAAGTACTATGAGTACTGGAAATCTACTCGTCATAAATGGCACTTATCTTTAGGTATGGGAGCAGAGAACTACCGTTTCCACGACCACGAGAAGTTAGCACACTATGCTAATGCTGCTACTGATATCGAGTTTAACTTCCCATTCGGATTTAAAGAATTAGAAGGTATCCACTCACGTACAGACTTTGACCTTAAAGCACACGAGAAGTTCTCTGGTAAGAAGCTTCAGTTCTTTGATAACGAGACCAACACTTCTTATGTACCTTACGTAGTAGAAACTTCAGTAGGTCTAGACCGTATGTTCTTATCTGTATTCTCTAAATCATTAGTAGAAGAGACATTAGAGGATGGTTCTACACGTACAGTATTAAGATTACCATCTGTATTAGCTCCAACTAAAGCAGCTATACTTCCTTTAGTAAAGAAAGATGGTCTTCCTGAGCTTGCTCAAGAGATAATTGAAGAGCTTAAATGGGACTTTAATGTTGCGTATGATGAGAAAGACGCAGTAGGTCGTCGTTACCGTCGTGCAGATGCACTAGGTACACCGTTCTGTATCACTGTTGACCACCAGTCATTAGAGGATAAAACGGTTACTATCCGTCACCGTGACACGATGAAACAAGACCGTGTAGCTATCTCAGAACTTAAGGGTATCATAGAAAACGAAGTATCTATGAAAAACTGGTTAAAGAAAATGTTGTAATCAATAGATTACTTTAAAATATAAAAGCTGTTCCGAGAGGAGCAGCTTTTTTTGTGCCTTATATTATCCATTTTTATAAACACCCTTCTTCCAAATTACACCTCCTTCCAACTGCTAGGATAATGATCCCTATATGATAGGCTAGTGATAGGCTTATTTATAGTACTTTTCAGCCGACCACATGCCTATCAACAGCCGACCATAAGCCGACCACCAAAAACTCACTCGTAAAAAACACAACTGCCTACTCATCCTATTTAATAGGTCTACAAAATCATAACTACCTTTAGTAATCTAGTAATCAGGCAATTTTCAGTTTATTTACAAGAAAAAACCGTTCTTAATGTAGGTTAAGGGCTTTAGTGAGTAAGTGGTCATACATTTGTATCAAATAACAAAACAATAAAAATTAATAAGATGAAAAAAATAGCATTATTATTCGTAGCAACTTTATTCTCTGTTGCATCATTCGCACAAACTAAATGGAATGTGGATAACTACCACTCATTCGTTAACTTCTCTGTGAAACACTTAGGTATCTCTTATGTAGATGGTCGTTTTGACAAATATACAGGTACATTTGAAGGAAATACAGAAGATCTAACTAAGGGAACATTCAAATTCTCAGTAGATATCAACAGTGTGAACACTTCTATCGAGATGCGTGATAACCACTTAAAAACAAATGATTTCTTTAATGCAGAGAAATTCCCTGCAATGACTTTTGAGAGTACTTCAATTAAAAAAACAGGTAAAGACCAATACAAATTAGAAGGTAACTTAACAATAAGAGATATCACTAAGAAAGTAACTTTTGATCTTACTTACGGTGGTTTATTAAAAGATGATGGTCAAGGTAATACTAAACTTGGATTCCAAGCAAGTACTACTATTAACCGTTTTGACTTTGGTGTAGCATATGATCCTACAGCTCAAGGTATCGCTAAAGACGTTAAGATTAACGTGAACTTAGAATTTAACAAGGCTAAATAATCCTTTCATAATTACCAAGAG
>JBOFGJ010000717.1:0-4246 GCA_051649065.1 Flavobacterium sp.
CCATTGCAGTTTCCGTATTAGTTTCTCTAGTAGCTTGTTTGAATTCTTTAATTCCTGTTCCAAGTCCTTTCATTAATTCTGGAATTTTTTTACCTCCAAAAAGTAATAAAGCTATTGCAACAACAACTATTAATTCAGATGGTGCTACTCCTCCTAATGGGATGATTGTTGAAATCATATTGCAAAGTTGTTTTGATTGAGAAAAACAAATGTAATTAAGAGAATGGTTATTAAAATACTTTTTAACACTATTTTAATTGTGAATTTATAAGTGTATAATGCATTATAATACAACTTTATTGATATAATTAGAGTTCATTATTCGCAATATTCCCATATAGCTCATGTGAAAAGAAATAGTGTCACCTACTTTTAATTCGTTAGGATTATCTTCTAAGTCTATAACCATCATATCTGAGCTAGAACCCACGAAAGTAATTTTTTTATTGATAGGAGTAATGTGATCTTCTTCTATATCTAACAATCCTAAATCAATGATAGCCCGATAGTTTACACGATTTTCCCATTCTGGATCTAGTTCTACTTTTTCACCTGTCATTTTAAGACCTATTTCGCCATCTGGCATCATTGGCTTCTCGTGTAGCTCAATTATTTCGGCATGTAGTGTAAATACATTTTGCTTGTAATCATCATATTCTGTGTTGTCATAAGCATTAGTTCCCATAAATAAAGTTTCACCTATGCGAAAATGATTGATAGCAGATGGAAGACTTCCGTTTAATAGTAAGGGGATGGTCACTGAGGCTCCACCAGATAGATAAGGAATCTTTTGGTTAAACTTAAGTTCTAATAGCTCTTTATATAATGCTAGTTGTATAAGCTTATCATTATTAGGAAGAACCCCATACATACAGGTAAGGTTAGTTCCCAATCCGATAATTTGAATATTAGGTAGTGTAAAGACTTGCTGATAGAAGCTTATTAAATCATCTCTTAAGACTCCCTCTCGCAGTTCGCCTAATTCTACCATAATGACTATCTGGTGTATTTTATCCTGCTTAATAGCTTCTTTAGAGAGTAATTTTATGGTTTCTAGTTCTGTATTGAAGCTTATATCTGCATACTTCACTATCTCATCTATACTGCCATTGGGTGCGGGTTTTATATAAATAGTTTCAATATCAGGGTTTATAGACTTAATAGTCTTTAGATTAGAAACTCTAGAATCACATATTTGTTTAGGTTTTAACGCTAAAACTTCCTTTAAGAAAGCCTTGTTACCGCATAATAATTTACCCACAACTGCCCACTGGGTATTATTCTTGACAAATAGCGTACTGAGGTTGTTGTAATTGTGCTTTAGTTTGTCTCTATCTAAGGTTATATAAGCCATCTTTTATCTAGTTAATCTCATTTCGATATACTTCTTCTCAAATCCCAATCTTTTGTATAGGTTCTGAGCAGGATTATCTCTGTCAACGTGAAGTGCTATCGAACCTTTAGCTTCTGTTTTTACTCGTTCTAGTAATTGTTTTCCTAATCCTTGACCACGTACACTTGCGTCTATAGCGATATACACAAGAATGTGTTCAGGGATAAAACCATCCATTAGGGTATCTAATAGTACCGCAATACCTACGATATGCTGTTGTTGATCAAATGCTGATAGTATAAAACCTCCAGGTTTATTATTTCGTGCTAATGCATAGTCTATTGCCTTTCTAATATCTTCTTTTTTATCGCCATATTGCTCAAGGTGTTGATGTAAAAAGGTAGTATATTGATTAATTTGTTTATCAGTAGTAGGCGTTAATGCGTCTATTTTATGAATTGTAAGCATAAAAATGATTGTTTTTAGATGCTTATTTAGGCTTTAAACAAAGATGAAGACAAAAAAGAAAAGGTACATAATAGACCTTTGATTTGAAAGTAAGAAAACAAAAACAATTAGTCGTTTTTGTTGAATATCTCTTCTAATAAAACAGCTAAACAAGCTTGATTAAATAAATTCGATTTCTGTAAAAGTAACAAAACAATGCCGTTTTGACAAATAAACGAGACAACTTAGTAAGAAAAGTGAAGATAAACAAAAAGGCTATTCATATAAAATGAATAGCCTTTTATGTTTATTATCAGTAGATTATAGGTCTAATCTATATGTTTTTCTTTCTTTGTGAATTTCTGGATTAAGCTGTTTCCAAAGTTGTTGTATCTTATTGTTTTCTACTAACAGAGGATTGGTTTCTATGAAAGAGATATTGTGCTTCGTAAAACATTTGTAAATTTCTTCAAATATTACAGCTGTCACCCCTTTATTTCTATATTCAGGATCTACACCGATTAGGTAAAACTCTGCGTGGTCATTCTTTTTTACAGCTTGAAGTAAATGCCAAAAACCAAAAGGAAACAGCTTGCCATTCGCTTTTTGGAATGCTCTAGAGAAAGAGGGCATTGTGATGGCAAAAGCAATCATTTTATTATGCTCATCCATAATACAAGAGATATAATCAGGATGTATGAACTTCAGGTATTTCTGTTTATAATGTTCTACTTGGAAAGGTTCGATAGGTACAAAGCTCTGTAGATCCGCATACGTTTTATTTAGCAAGGCAAACATCTCGTCTACATAAGGCATTAACTCTTTAATAGACTGGAATTCGAGAGCCTTTACTTTATAGCGTTCTCTTACAAGTTTAGACATTTTATTAATCTTTTCCTTTTCGTATTTTCCAAGATCAAGTTTATATTCTAACCATTCTGCTTCAGGTTTAAAGCCTAGTTGTTCCATATGCTTAGGATAATACTCGTGATTATACAAGCCGATCATCGTAGCTACATAGTCAAATCCTTTAGTTAGCATACCTGCCTTATCCATATTAGAGAATCCCATAGGTCCCTCTATATATTCCATATTTTTACTTTTACCAAATTCAATCACTTTTTCAAGTAATGCTCTGGTAACATTAATATCATTAATCATCTCAAGCCATCCGAAACGCACTTTAGGTTTGTGTAAATCATTGACTTCTGTCCAGTTAATACAGCAGGCTATACGACCTACAATTTCATTGTTTTTATAAGCAAGATAAAAGTGTACATCCACTGTCTTAAAAATGTCATTGTCTTTATCAAAACTTTTGACTTCTTCTTTTATCATAGAAGGTACCCAATACTTGTTGTCTTTATATAATTTAAAAGGGAACTTGACAAACTCTTTGATTTCACTTTTTGTCTTCGCTTCTCTAATCTCAATCATTTTCTCTAGATATTTTATTAACCACTGTTGTTACAAAGATACTTATTTGTGATATTGGCTTGCTATTTTTATGTAATTAAAACGGCTTCTTACTTTAGTTTTTTGATTGTAAGAAGCTCATTGTATTTTTGTTGTTTAGGATAAGTTCTAATAGAATAGTGCTCCTTAGAGAAGAGAGTATGAAGCTTTTGATTTCTTATTTCGTCTTCTTGATTTAGAACGATTGTATTAAAGAGGATAAAACCTCCTTTGTTCAGTATAGTGTGTATCTTCTCGACAAAATAATTTTCAAACAGAAAAGAAGGCATCTTTGCATCTTGAAAGATATCTATAATAATTAAATCATAATGATCTATAGAGCGCAAGACAAATTCAAAAGCATCCATATTATGGATAGTGTGTTTCTCATTATAGTCTTGTAAGCTAAAGTATTTATTCCCTACAAAAAGAATAGCTTCATCTAGTTCTACGCTATCTATATAATTAACATATTTGACCTCATCGCGTAATGTTTTTAAAATACTACCTGCACCTAAGCCTAAAATTAGGACATTATTCATTCGTTTGATTTTCTCAAAACCGATGAATGACAGTCCATTCTTTAATACTTTCTCTAAATTTCCATAAGAGTAGTTGGTATGTTTAGTATCTACTACTAAGCGTCCTTCTGTCCAGGTTACTTCTAATTGTTGACTGACTTTAGAAGGGATTCTCTTTTCTATAATAGGGGTAAAATAACTCAGTATTCTCTTTATCATTTTTTCTAGCTCAACTTTAACATCAAAGATAAATTAAATATTGCAGAGAATAAGCCTACAATATTAATTCCAGATTAAGCATTAGCCAAATACTGCAAAGTATTTCTATTTCATATCTCTTTCATTTCTTCTAAAATCATACTTCTGTATGCTTTTCTTACTAATTCAGAGCTATTTTGTATAATTACTTTTCGTTTATATGTCTATCGCTTAATCACAAACAAAAACTAATCAAGGAAGTCTAGTATTCTTGCTTTTTCACTGCAGATTC
>JBOFGJ010000718.1:0-2777 GCA_051649065.1 Flavobacterium sp.
TATTCCTGCTGTTAAGGAACGAATCAACCAAGCTACTACTCAAGCAGAGTTGGATATTATCTCAAGTGAGATAGATGCAGCTGTAAAGGCTCCTAAGCAATCTAAACCCCCTAAGACTACATCTGTACCCCCTACTCAAAAGAATGCTTCTGAGGGTGTTACAGGCCCATCTAAGGAAGATTCTGCAGCTGCTAACGAACGTAGGAAAGTACTGAGTAATCGTAAAGATATCAAAGGTACTCCTACCGCGAATACCCTTAGGGGTATCAATCTTCATTCTGAAGCTGGTTACAACAGGTTCTTGGAACTTGAACAGGAACTAGCACCCAAGAAAGAAGAACCAGTAACACCTACTAAAACCGGTAGACGAGCTCGTTTAGAGTCTATGGTTCAAGAAGGTAAGGCTTCTCTAGAGGATGGGGTTTACTACCTTAATGAGAAGACTGAAGGTTTTGATGCTATTGGGTCTACTAGTTACGATAGTAGTGGTGAGCCTGTTATCTGGGTGGATAGGACTAAAGCTACTAACCCTACTGAAGTACATAACTATCTGACTAAGGCTAGTAAACCTAAAGCTGCAATGCTTAAGTCTATGGGTATTACTGCAGAGCAGTTTCTGTCTTTATTTAAAGACTCTGATGGTAACGTGGATACCGATAAGTTTATCAAGTTTGTCGTTGCTCATGAGAAGAGTCATATAGCTAACGGGGATCGTAATACCTATCCTCGTAAGGCAGATAACAAGTTGGACTACGAACATGCTGATGCTATTGCTATTGAACGTAGGGCTACTGAAGATGCGTTGACTGATGCTCAGAAAGCACGTATTGCAGAGATGGTTAAAAACAATGCCGTTGAGCAATGGTATACCGCTGAAGATTACCTTGCTGAGATGGAAGGGTTTACTCAGTATGACTTCGACAGTGTAGAAACAACTAATGTTGTTAGAACCAAAGAACAATTACAGGAAGATTTTGAAGACTTCGTTAGTAGTGTTCTCAATACTAATGACGAGAAGGTAATCCAAGCCATTGTACGTATTCAGGGAGACTTCCTGAATAGACCTAGCGAAGCTACTTATACAGCTGCTGTAAACAAAGTTCAGAAGCTATTGGCTCTTACACCTGTGGAAGGTACACCTCTCATTTTGAAAAATGGTAGGGGTGCTAATATCCGTGGCAAGTTGTTTGACCGTATACCTTTCACGTTCAATATCAAACCAAGCTCTGTATTCAATTACATACCTGACTTGGGTAATACACTTACTTCCTACCTGAATGGTGATGCTGACGTAGCTAACAAACTCGCCACTCTGTTAGGTAGGAATGTGGATTATGAAACTGTTAAACGGTTTAAAGAGTTTCACGATAGTTATGTTGAAGCTCTGAATAAGGTATTGGTGGTTACACCTATCGATAAAGCAGGGTTTGAATTCAGTAACTGGGTAAATGATTTTAGAGCATCTGATGACACCCTTAACCCAGATATGGTTATGGCTATGGCAGCGGGTGCATTTAACTTTATCCAAGAAAATGCAAAAGACAGTCTTTATACCCCGCACTCTGTCATAGATAAGATGGTTAACAAGAGCAGGGTTATTGATGCTGAAAAGGGTAAGTTAAAACCCCTTAAACCCAAGGATGCCAAGTTACCCTATGCAGTGTATGAAGCACTGACTGATAAAGGTATGTTGCGTAACAATGTCATCAGTAACTTGGGTAGAGCTATCGTAGGTGCCACAGGACTTAGCCTTAAACAGACTGCTCGTTATAACGCACTGCAGCAGTTGGAGAGTTCTGCAGGTATCGCTTCATATGAAGCTCTACGTAAGATGGGTATCCTTCATACCGCACCTGCTATTAAGAGTACAGAACTCTTGGAGTTAGTGGGTGTACCTAACGGTGTACTGACTGAAAGCCATAATGGGCTGGTAATACCTAACGTAGCTCAATTGGTTCTGGTTACCTTTAAGAAGGATAACCAAGGTAATCTACATGAGGATGTACTCGGTATTACCGATACTGGTGATACTAAGTTGGTTCAAGACCTCTTCAAGATTGCACCTACTAAAGTAACCCCTTCAGTTAAACCAACTGTATTTGGGGAATCTCTCCAAGTACGCGGACGTAAGTTCACTAAGACCTTCAGGGATATCTTTAACAAGCTGAATGCTACAGAACGTGAACATGATTCTGAGATGGGTGCTCTTCTCGACATGGGAGGTAAAGACCTTATCCTCAGAGCTGCGGGATGGGCAAAACCTAAAGGGTTAATTGGATCTCTTGCTAGCAGTGCCTTGGATAGAAACAAAGGGCTTGAAAGAGAACTGGAAGACTATATTAACTTCCGTAGTACAGGCATGGATTCCTTCCATCTCACTGTCTCCCCGTGGAGTAATGGTCGTTATGGGTGGAAGGAAACTATTAACCCTCAATCCAGTAAGATTCACCGTGAGTTTGTTAAGCAGAAAGCTTTTAAGCAGGAAGTCCCTACCGAAGGAAGTTTGTATGATGAGGATAAACGTAAGTTCATCCTCAATGTAGGTTTCGGACTTGGATTCAATATAGAGAAGACTGCAGGGGATAGGGAAGCTGTAGAGAATACTATCCAAGCAATCACTACAGAAGGTCCAATCTATGCTGCTATCAAAGTACTTGAGGACGCTATAAGTAGGGGTACTGGACTTACCGAAGCTGAGTCAGAAGCTGTGTTAGCAGGTGTTGCTGCTGGCGGTGAAGGTGTACATACTCTGGCAACTCTTAACGTCATAGCTCGAT
>JBOFGJ010000719.1:0-1771 GCA_051649065.1 Flavobacterium sp.
AAAATCGACTAATATATTTTTTTGACCTATATCAATACTTTCTATTTAGAACAGTTCTATCTTTGTCTGATGAATTTAATAAAGATACTTAGACAGATTAAACCTTTTGTGATGCCTTATAAGAGGTTGATAGTAGGGACGCTAGTTCTAACCGCAATAGGTTCTTTTGCAGTACAGGTAAATGCCTTAATTATTCGCCATATGGTCGATACCCTAAATGATGTTGTCAGTGGGGTGAAGGATTTGGCTTGGGGGTATAAGATGTTATTATTTAGTAGTGTGGTATTGATCGTAAAAGAGATAGTAAATGCATTTATACAGTTTGGACAAAAGTTCTTTGGGGAGAAACTGCGTATCTATATCTCAAGAGATATATCACAGTTGATCGTAACTAGGATGTTGACCTACCGTATGGCGTTTTACACCTCTGAGGAGAATGACAGTGGAAAGTTGCAGACTCGTGTAGATCAAGGAGTGGGGAGTATTACAAGGTTAATACAAAATTTCTTTATTGACATCTTGCCTTTGTTTGCCAATGCTATTGTAGCACTTGTTTTTATCTATACAGCTAATATCTATGTTGGAATGGTAAGTACTGCCATGATACCTTTATATTTTTATGTGAGTCAACGTCAGGCAACCAAATTAAAAGGTTTTAGAAGAAAGATGCGTAGTTATAGAGAGAATAAGAACAATGGTATTATCTCGCTTATCAACTCTATTACGGTGATTAAGTCTTTCGTTAGGGAACCTTTGGAGGCAGAGAAGCACGAGGAGATTCAATATGATATGACAGAGAATCAACTGCAAACTAGACGGATGAGTTTCTTGTTTGATGCCATTAAAGGTTTTATCGAGCAGTTCGGATTAGTTGTGATTATTCTAATGACAGCTTATTTTGTATTAAAAGGAGAGATGACGGTAGGGGCGATTATGTTTCACGTTTTGCTGTTTAATAACGTTACAGCGCCTATTAGACAGCTTCACCGTATTTATGACGATGTAAATGATGCGATGATATACTCAGAGAGTTTCTTTGAAATTATAGAGGCAGAGCATGAAGTAGAAACTACGGGAACGTATGTACCTACACTGATAAAAGGAAAGATAGAGATTAAGAACGTCTCGTTTGATTATCCTAATGGAACAACTGCTTTAAAAGATGTATCTATGGTGATAGAACCTAACAAGACTACTGCTTTAGTAGGTCTTAGTGGGGCAGGTAAGAGTACAGTGATTAATCTATTAGATAAGTTTTACGCTCCGACTTCAGGACAGATATTCTTAGATGGAGTAGACCTTGCTGAATACGATACTAAGGAACTTCGTAAACATATCGGTCTTGTCCTTCAGAAGAATCATATCTTCCAAGGAAGTATCGCTGAGAATATCCGTTATGGTAATCCTAATGCGACTATGGAGGAAGTGGAGTTAGCTGCTAACAAGGCGTATATACACGAACAGATTACAGAACTTCCACAAGGGTATGAATCTGATGCTCGTCTATTGTCAGGTGGACAACAACAGCGTATCGCTATCGCTCGTCTATTCTTAAAAGATCCTGCTATTATTTTCTTAGATGAACCAACAGCAAGTCTTGATGCGATTGCCACAGAGCAAATCAAGAAAAGTCTTGATGCTATTAAGGAAAATAGAACAGTCATTATCGTTTCTCATAGTATCTCTCAGATTATAGATGCACATAATATCGTGGTGATGGAGAAAGGTAGAGTAGTGGAAAATGGTAAGCACGAACAGCTATATGAGAATA
>JBOFGJ010000720.1:0-2241 GCA_051649065.1 Flavobacterium sp.
TCCAGTCATTTAATAATACCATACCAAAGATATGTTGTTCAGCATCATCTACCATAACGCTATCCCCCATAAGGTTAGCATCTGTAGTGATAAATGCAGTCTCTAGTTCGAAGTCTACGCGCTGTGATGCTCCGAATACAGGTACAGTAGCTCCTTTAGGTAAGGTCTGTCCTACAGGGCGTTTCACATTTACTCCAGAGGGTATGATAGTAGAACTTCTACCATGGTAACCTATCGGAATATGAAGCCAGTTAGGAAATAAAGCATTAGCAGGGTCTCTAAACATCGTACCCACATTAGTAGCATGTTCCTTACTAGAGTAGAAGTCTGTATAATCACCTATGTATACAGGTAATTGCATTTCTACATCCTCAATTTTGAAGATCACAACATCCCTGTGTTTAGTTGTATTTTTTAATTCGTCATTATCCTGATCAAATATTTCTGCGATTCTGTTTCTTACCGCTCTCCAAGTCTTTTGACCATTAGAGATAAAGTCATTCAATGTGTCTTGTAAAAAAACATCATCAGTAAGCTCAATACCTTTAAAATACCCTAGCATTTGTAAGGCACTCAGATCAATAGCATAATCTCCGATACGAGTTCCTATAGTTATAATATCATCTTTGGTGATAAAAACGCCAAACGGAATATTCTGAATTGGAAAGTCAGAATCTTTATCAACCGGTAACCACGTCTTTCTCATCGGATCATTAGCACTTATCATCATAATTGTTTTTTGTTGTTTAGACCTTTTTTGATTTCACCATTCTCTTGTATATAGAGTTTATAGATTAAAAAAGGCACTTGTTAATAGTATATTCAAATATATAATTAAGACTGAATATAACAAACGTTTTTTGTACATTTGGAATCAAATTAACGAAACACACAAACTAAATGAGAAGAGATTCTGAGATTTTCGACCTGATTATAGAAGAACAGGATAGACAAATTCATGGTATTGAATTAATTGCTTCTGAAAACTTCGTAAGTGAAGAGACTATGGAAGCAGCAGGTTCATGTTTGACTAACAAATATGCTGAGGGATATCCTAATAAACGTTACTACGGTGGATGTGAAGTAGTGGACGTAGTAGAGCAAATCGCGATAGATCGTGCTAAGGCTTTATTCGGTGCTGAGTATGTAAACGTACAACCTCACTCTGGATCACAAGCTAATACAGCTGTATTCTTCGCATGTCTTAAACCTGGTGATAAAATCTTAGGATTTGACTTATCTCACGGTGGACACTTAACTCACGGATCACCAGTTAACTTCTCAGGTAAGTTATATAACCCTGTATTCTACGGAGTAGATCAAGAGACAGGATTATTAAATTATGACAAGATTCAAGAAGTAGCAACTAAAGAGCAACCTAAATTAATCATCGCTGGAGCATCTGCATATTCTCGTGATATGGACTTCAAACGCTTTAGAGAGATCGCTGATAGTGTAGGAGCTATATTAATGGCTGATATATCACACCCAGCAGGTTTAATCGCTAAAGGATTAATGAATGATCCTGTACCTCACTGTCATATTATCACTACGACTACTCACAAGACATTGAGAGGACCACGTGGAGGTATGATCATGATGGGTAAAGACTTCCCTAATCCATTCGGATTAACTACTCCTAAAGGAGAAGTACGTATGATGTCTGCTTTATTAGACAGTGCTGTATTCCCTGGAAATCAAGGAGGTCCTTTAATGCACATTATTGCTGCTAAAGCTGTTGCTTTTGGTGAGGCATTAACAGATGAGTACTTCCAATATATGATGCAAGTACAGAAGAATGCTAAAGCTATGGCTGCGGCTTTCGTGAAGAGAGGTTATAACATTATCTCTGGAGGAACTGATAACCACATGATGCTTATCGACCTAAGAAATAAGAATATCTCTGGTAAAGAAGCTGAACAAGCATTAGTAAAAGCTGAAATCACAGTGAACAAAAACATGGTTCCGTTTGATGACAAATCTCCATTCGTAACTTCTGGTATCCGTATCGGTACTCCAGCTATTACAACAAGAGGTTTAGTAGAAGCAGATATGGAAACTATCGTTGAGTTAATCGATAAAGTATTGATGAACTACACTGACGAAGCTGTTCTAGAAGCTGTTGCTGATGAAGTAAATGATATGATGGAAGAAAGACCAATGTTCGTTTGGTAGTTCAACAATCTATATAATTATAAAAGGGTACTCGTGATGAGTACCCTTTTTTTATGTGAATCTCTC
>JBOFGJ010000721.1:0-1311 GCA_051649065.1 Flavobacterium sp.
AAACCAAAGAAGGTTCCTATACCAGCACCTACAAAATAGGCGGTCATGTAGACTGTATTTAGACGACTGTGAGCTTCTTCATTTAAGGCATAAATACGAGTAAAGTTAGTAATCTGTGTAGCCTGTACACCAATGTCTAACAAGAAAATAGCAATGATTAATACAAGTATAGAATGTGGGAAGATAAGCATAGCGACTAAACTGACTATGATTAGAGAAATAGTAAGGAATAAGTTCTGAAATATCTTACCTCCATCGGCTAACTTTCCAAAGTATGGGGCTACTAAAGCACCTCCGATGGCAACGATAGCAAACATCCCAATCATAGAAGGCGTATAGTTAAATGGAGCATCACTTAAATGAAAGGTTAATGTAGTCCAGAAAGAGCAGAATATTCCAAAGGTAAAAGATCCTAGTAAAGCTGCTTGTCTTAGTGTTTTATATTCTTTTACCAGACAAAGCGTTGATTGTAATAACTTAAAGTAATTTCCTTTAAATTTAATAGGAGCATTAGGCAAGAAGAACCACATTAGCACTATACTTAGGGCTATCATAATGGCTGAAAATGCAAATACACTCTGCCATCCCCATAAGTCTGTAAGTGTACCACTGATAAGACGAGAGCCTAAGATACCACAAAGAATACCACTGAAAACAATTCCTACACTTTTACCTCTGTTATCTTTGTTTAGTAAGGCCGCCATAGGTAATATGATTTGTGCTGGAGTAGAGCAGACTCCAACTAAGAAACTTAGTACTAATAAGCTAGACAGATGCTCTGTATTAGTCATCAGTAGTAATATTATCATCTGTATAAACGCAATGGTTATGATTAAGTTTTTCCTATTGACTTTATCTCCTAAAGGCAATAGAAAGAACATTCCTACACCGTAACCAATCTGAGCTAGCATGGCTACTTTACCTACAACAGTTTCAGGCTCATTAAGTGTCTCTGCGATATTCTTCAGAATAGGTTGGCTGTAGTATACATTGGCAACAATGGTTCCTGCAGTAAAGGCCATTACAGGGATGGCGTACTTTTCTTTATTCTTGATTGACATATTGTTTAGTTTGTTAAGCTCGCAAAAATAAGGGAGTTCTAAATTCGATTGTTGTATATAATGCTATATTAATGGTATTATTCGTTATGTTTGTGTTATGAAGTTAGTACAGTTTGAACCTTTATTTTTAAGGCATTTTCGCACAGAAGAATGGCCTTTTACTTATCATAACCACAACCATTATGAGCTCATGCTTATTAGCGAAGGAGGCGGTGTACATGATCTTAATAAAGAGGAGTCAAGATACTCA
>JBOFGJ010000722.1:0-1424 GCA_051649065.1 Flavobacterium sp.
ACTTTTATTGACCATATTCATTGGATCAAACTGAAACTTGCGGTATCCTCCTCCTACTTCAAGCTCCAAACCTCCCAAGATATTCACTTCCTTAAATACAGATGCATTAAGAGCTATCTTAGGGAAGTATGCATCAGCCAAAGCCAAATTAATTTGTGTACTAAATCTATTTCTCCAATTTTTAGACCACCCAATATGTCCTTGTATGCCTTTGCCTTGCTCACGACCTGTATAGTTTGTTCCAATAGTATAGCTATTGTTTACATTATGACGTGTATATTCCACAGAAGCAATCGATTGATGTATATCGTTACCATCCAATTTGCTCCACAAGTACTGCATCCCTATTTCGTTCTTCGCCGCTTTGCTATTTAAGTAATTTAAATGTTGTTTAAATTCCTCTACCTCTATGGGAGCAGGCTCATAAAACGATTGATAGAAATAAGCATCCGCAAATTTCTTTTGTTTTTCTAAAGCTAATCCCTTTGTGTATTTTAGTTCTTTGCTATTAGGTAAATAATTTAGTGCTAAGTCGATTTTCTCAATAGCCAATGCAGTATTTCCCTCTTTTATCAATTGTAGACCATACTTTTCACTTATTTCACCATAAGTCTGTAGCAATAACTCATGGTATGGGTTCTCATCTAATTCAGCTACTAAAGCCGTATAAAGTGCTGCATAATCATCTCCTGTTTTTCCTTGTAACTCTGCCAATTTAGCTTTAAAAAATACATCGTGTGGATGTGCAACAATTCCTCTTTCTAAATAGTAAATGGCATCATCTGTCTTTTTTATGTGATTCGATAAATTTGCAGCATACTTCAATGCTGTACTATTGGCAGGATCTTGTACTAACCAACGCTTTACTGTATGTAAACTCTCGTTGTATAAAAAATCTTCATTCTTATTCTTTACAATAGCTACACATAAAGTTTCATACCCATTAAGATACACGATGCGTTGTGTAGGTATTGTTTTTACAAATAACTCTTCGTAGCTGTCTAATGCAGCAGTATAGTTCTTTTGTTTAAAATACAAATCAGACTTTTTAAGGAACAGTGTTAAATCCTCTGGATTGCTCACGATCAGCTTATTGATGGTATACAACGCACTATTGTAATCTCCTTTATTGTAGTAGGCATTATACAACCCTATTTGCGCCAAACGTTTTATTTCTTGGTCTGCCGAATTGCTTATTAAATTCCAACGACCAATTGCTTCATCATAGTTTTCATCAAACATATACCCCTTAGCTTCTTCCAAAACAATTTTGTCGTAAGCTGTTGCAATATCTTTGTCATTTCCATACTGACTGTGCAAACTCTTAGTCAAATTATTTGCTTTTGCTGTATTTCCCATACGAGTATATACCTGTAATTCTTTCAAGGCAATCGTTTTTGAACTACCTTGAGCACGTTTGTAAG
>JBOFGJ010000723.1:0-4285 GCA_051649065.1 Flavobacterium sp.
AATGAAATTAAAGAAGTTATACTTAAAGAATATTGGTCCTTTTTTAGATGATGAGATAGAATTTGCTACTAACGAAAATGCTGGTAGCCAAGTAACTATTATCACTGGTGAGAATGGAGCAGGTAAGACTATTATCATCGATGCGATTAGAAAGATGTTTTTGGAATATGAAGGAGATAGTATCCGTTCAATAAGAAGAAGTAAGGATTTTTTGTTGAATATGGAGTTAGAGCTGAATGATGCTAATTTGTTATTGGAAGCAAGATTAAATGAAGGTAATTATAAAGAGAGCTTTGATATTTATAATATAGGAGAAAAGTATGAGTTTTTTCTAAGAGCATTATTTGATCCATCATCAGCACAAAGAAATAAATGGATACTTAATTATTGGACATCTCAGAATGATAATCAAACATTTCATATAAATGCCTTAGGATTCATTAAACCAGAAGAATATTTAAGAAATTGCTTAGATGGTATTCAGCGTAATACAGACACAACACAGATAGTTACATTCTTTGATTATTTTAAATCATCTAGTAATCCTACAGAGAGAGCAGAGGGAGAGTATATCTATGAAGTATTAAAACAGATATTTAAGATAAGCCTTTTAGACGGGGAGCTGTTACATGTAGAGCGTTCTACTTTCTTACCTGTCGTTAGACAGAATGGAGTAGATATAACGATAGAAAAGCTGAGCAGTGGTAATCTTTATTTGGTTCAGCGTTTAATCTCCTTATTAAGTCAGATGTATTCTGTCTATAAGTTAAATGATCTACCTTTAGAAGAATTGTGTTTAACACCAGGAGTGTTATTAATAGACGAAGCAGAGAATCATTTACATCCAAAATGGCAAAAGACATTCTTAAACTCTATCTTAGAGTTGTTCCCTAATCTTCAGATTATCGTGACTACTCATTCACCATTTATAGTAGGTTCTGTTGAAGGAGCTAAAGTATATGTATGTAAACCAGAAGTAGGGTATTCAAAGATAATAGATGAGACAAATAAGTATTCAAATAAACCCATTGAAGAAATCTTGAGTTCTGATGTTTTTGGAGAGACAAGTTCTTTTGCAAATGTAGAGATTGACAAACTTTTAAAAGAAAGAATCGAAGCAATCGAAGCAGGTAATAAGGCAAAAGAAAAAGAAATAGAAGAGCAGTTAGTAGCTATTAATCCACAGTATTTTGGGTATTTGAATTTAGATGATACACTTAAACAATTATTAGAAACGAAGTAATGAGGCATATTAATAGATTAAATAAGCCTCAGAAGTTAGTGGATAATGAGGAAGTATGGACAGAAAGATTTATTGCATCTGGTAAAGATAGACCTAATTCAACTCAATATGGGCATATAGAGATAAAGGAGGCTTTAGCTAGAAGTAGTTTTTATAAATGTTTTTACAGCGAGGTTAAGTTTAATGATTTAAGCGAAGCACAAGTAGATCATTATGTTGAGGTGTCTGAGGATCCAAGTAAAGCTTTTGAATGGGAGAATTTATATCTCTCGCATAAAGATAGTAATGTGGGAAAGATAACTAATAGAGCTTTGCCTAATATGGATTGTTTAGATCCTTGTACAGCAACAGACGCTGAGATAGAAGAGCATTTAGATTTTGAAGATGAGGTTATTATAGGATTAAGTGAGATAGGTAGAAATACAATACAAAAGTATCATCTGAATAAACCACTGTATAATAAGCTTAGAAGTACAGAACTGAGAAAACTAGATAAGATTATTAGACAAAGAGCTTTATTAGAACTACCTTTTGATGAAATGTTTAAGGATAAATTGAGAATATTTGCCAATCCTGATAGGCCTTTTTCGTTGATGTTTAAAAAGTTACTCGTAGAAAATAACTTGATATAATTGATATGAAGCTAAAAAATATTAAAAGAGTATATAGACGTTTAAGCATGTTTATATACTCTTTTTGTTTTTATAAGTGAATTGACCCGCCATTTTTGTAATAAAATCAAAATATCTATCTTGCAGTTACAAAAACAACAAAACATGAAGAAAGTTATATTATCAGCCTTTATACTATGTGGAAGCATATTACAAGTAGTAGCACAGAATCCACAGGCGTATAAAAATGGAGTAATCGTATCAGGGCATCCAGAAGCAAGTAGAGTAGGAGTAGATATTCTTAAAAAAGGAGGAAATGCTATCGATGCTGCTGTTGCAGTAGAGTTGGCATTGGCGGTGGTGTATCCTAATGCAGGTAATATTGGTGGTGGAGGATTTATAGTGTATCGCAGTCACGATGGAAAGGTAGATGCACTAGATTATAGAGAAAAAGCGCCTATGCAGGCTAGAGAGAATATGTATTGGGGTGGAGATGGAAAAGCTATTACTGAGTTGAGTTTGAAGGGTGGTCTAGCATCAGGAGTACCTGGTACCATTGATGGAATGGTAAAAGCACATGCTAAGTATGGTACGCTAAAATGGGAGGAGTTGGTACAACCCGCTATTGATCTAGCAGAGAAAGGGTTTTATATTACTGAAAAACAAGCTGGTGAGTTCACTAGTCAACATGATAATTTTGTGAAATTTAGTACCCAAAAGACAGCTATCACAGATAAATCACAATGGAATAAAGGAGATCTGTTCGTTCAGAAAGATTTGGCTGAGACACTTAAACGCGTACAGAAAGAAGGAAGAAAGGGATTCTATGAAGGGAAGACTGCACAGTTAATAGTAGAGGAAATGAAGAGAGGCAATGGGATGATGACATTAGAGGATTTAAAGCGTTATGAAGCGAAGTGGAGAACGCCAATCACTGGAGAATATACGGGAATGAAAGTTATCTCTATGCCACCGCCAAGTAGTGGAGGGATAGCGTTAATCTCGCTGTTCCAATCTATAGAGAAATATCCGTTGTCACAGTGGGGATTCCAGTCTGAGAAGACAGTACAAGTAATGGTAGAAGCTGAGCGTAGAGTATATGCAGATAGAGCGGAACACTTAGGAGATCCTGACTTCTATAAAGTTCCTGTAAAAATGCTGGTAAATAAAGATTATAATGTGGGGCGTATGACATCTATGTCTTTTGACAAGGCAACAAAGAGTGCTGATATTAAAGCAGGAGAATTAGGTGCATATGAGAGTGAAGAAACTACGCATTACTGTGTAGTGGATAAATGGGGAAATGCCGTGTCAGCAACAACTACATTAAATGATTCGTATGGATCTAAGACTATCGTAGGAGGTGCGGGATTCTTGTTAAACAATGAGATGGACGACTTCTCTGTGAAGCCTGGTACACCTAATATGTACGGATTAGTAGGTGGAAAGGCTAATGCAATAGAGCCTGAAAAGCGTATGCTTAGTTCGATGTCTCCTACTATTTTAGAAAAGAACAACAAGTTGTATATGGTAGTGGGAACTCCTGGAGGATCTACGATTATTACTTCAGTATTCCAAACAATTTTAAATGTAACGGAATTTGGGATGAATATGCAAGAGGCAGTATCAGCTCCTCGTTTTCACCACCAATGGCTTCCTGACCACATAGATTATGAACCAACAGCTATTGCTGCAGGGGTGAGAAAAGCTCTTCAGGATAAGGGATATATTTTAAAAGAACGCAATCCTTATGGTCGTGTAGAAGGTATCTTAGTAAATAAAAATGGGACATATCAAGCAGGAGCAGATACTCGTGGAGATGATATCGCTATAGGGTATTAATTTAATTAAGAATTATAAATTTGGAATTGGCGGCTTTCAGCCACAGTGATATAAAGACTGTCTTTTATTAGATGGTCTTTTTTTTGGTTGTAGCTATTGGGCTAGATGTGTATTGTGTGATAGATACTTTCAATTAATATCCACAATTTATTTCCACAATCGCAGGGGCGATTACTATGCTCACATAAAACTCTACTTCACATCTCTTTCATTTCTTCTAAAACCATACTACATGCCTTGCTACTGTTGGCTCTTCGTTTTAAAATAGTCCGCAGGACTATTTTATATTCAGCTCTTTCCTTTCTTCTAAAACCATACTACATGCCTTACTACTGCTGGCTCTTCGTTTAAAACAGTCCACAGGACTATTTTAAACTCAGCCCTTTCATAAATTCAGAGCTATTTTGTATAATTCCTTTTCGTTTATATGTCTATCGCTTATTCTGGGTTAAAAAAGCTGATGTATAGTGTATTACAAATTTAAAATCACTATATTTAGGAGACTTTTTTAAACTTCTGGCTTATGGACACCACATCAACTAATAAGACCGCTGTTATATATCCTTTTTTAGATAAAGGGGGGATGTAT
>JBOFGJ010000724.1:0-1330 GCA_051649065.1 Flavobacterium sp.
AGCAGGTGTGTATGAAGTAACTGCTTTAGTAACTGCTCCTAATTATATAGACTTGCCATTAAAAGCGAAGTTGGCTATTAGTAAAGCAGCAATAACTGGGGTAAAACTAGAGGATGCTAGTTATGTGTATGATAGTCATGAGAAAACGTTGCTAATCAGTGGTAACTTACCAAAAGATGCTAAGGTTAGTTATGTAGCTAATAAACAGACAGAGGCAGGAGTGTATGAAGTAACTGCTTTAGTAACTGCTCCTAATTATATAGACCTGTCATTAAAAGCGAAGTTGACTATTAGTAAAGCAGCAATAACTGGGGTAAAACTAGAGGATACTAGTTATGTGTATGATAGTCATGAGAAAGCGTTGTTAATCAGTGGTAACTTACCAAAAGATGCTAAGGTTAGCTATGTCGCTAATAAACAGACAGAAGCTGGTGTGTATGAAGTAACCGCTTTAGTAACTGCTCCTAATTATATAGACTTGCCATTAAAAGCGAAGTTGACTATTAGTAAAGCTTCTATTACAGGAGTAAAATTAGAGGATGCTAGTTATGTGTATGATAGTCATGAGAAAGCGTTGTTAATCAGTGGTAACTTACCAAAAGATGCTACAGTTAGCTATGTGTCTAATAAACAGATAGAAGCAGGCGTGTATGACGTAACTGCTTTAGTATCTGCTCCTAATTATATAGACTTGCCGTTAAAAGCGAAGTTGACTATTAGTAAAGCGAAGCAAGAGATTACTTTTAATAAGTTGACTCCTATCGTGTTTGATAAAAATATACAGTTACAGTTGATAGCATCTAGTAATTCAGGATTGTCAGTAAGCTATACGTATTCTTATGAGGGAAGTAAGGCTGCAGCAATAGTAAGCCCATTGGGAACTGTCACTGTAGTCTCTCCAGGGCGTATTGTTATCACAGCACATCAGGTTGGAAATAATAATTACGAGCCAGCGAAAAGTATAAGTCAAGAATTCATAATTATTAATGACGAGGCTTTAATTACAGACTGGAAAATAAATGGACAGCGCCAAGGAGCTTTATCTTCAACAGGAATGTTTAGACAGGACTGTAATGAGATCACTGATCAGATGAATATAGAATTAGAGGCTAGTATAGGAGCAGAAGTTAGTACAGGTAGTAAGTTTACAATATTAACACCTAAGACAGGTATCTATAGAAAAGAAGTAGTAGTTACTTCACAGAGTGGATCAACTACTAAGAAGTATGAAATAGTGATAGAGCGTCCATTTGGTTTTGACGATATCGTGATACAGAAGTTTGATAATACACTACTAGTTAATAATAACCCACAGACTAATGGAGGATAT
>JBOFGJ010000725.1:0-1889 GCA_051649065.1 Flavobacterium sp.
AGAAGCGTATTTACGCAAACCTGGTTTACTAATTCTTTGGATATCTCTAATCACAGACTCTTTTGTGTCTTTGTCATATTTCAAAGATATTTTGATTGTTCCTTGTACTGAACTATCATCAAACTTATAGCTTAAGATATATCCTTGATCGAATAATATTTTTGTGATTTCTTTTTTGAAATTCGATGCTGGAATCTCAACCACTTTATGGTTAGCTCTCACAGCATTTCTAATTCTTGTAAGGAAATCTGCTATTGGATCTGTATACATGTTTTTACCTTTAAATCTTAATTACCAACTTGCCTTTTTTACTCCAGGTATCAAACCGTTATTTGCCATCTCACGGAAAGTAACACGAGAAATACCGAATTGACGCATATACCCTCTAGGTCTTCCTGTTAATTTACATCTATTGTGTAAACGTACTGGAGAAGCATTTTTAGGTAACTTTTGTAATCCTTCGTAATCACCAGCTTCTAAAAGAGCTGTTCTTTTAGCTGCATATTTGTCAACTAATGCTTGTCTCTTAACCTCACGGGCTTTCATTGATTCTTTAGCCATACTTAATTCTTTTTAAAAGGTAATCCTAATTCAGCAAGTAAAGATTTCGCTTCTTTATCTGTGTTAGCAGATGTAACGAAAGTGATATCAAAACCAGCGATTTTGTTAACTTTATCGATATTGATTTCAGGGAAAATGATTTGCTCAGTAACACCTAAGTTATAGTTTCCTCTTCCATCAAAACCATCAGATTTAATCCCTGAAAAGTCTCTTACACGTGGTAAAGCAGAAGTTACTAAACGATCTAAAAATTCATACATTCTCTCTCCGCGTAACGTTACTTTTGCACCAATTGGCATTCCTTTTCTTAATTTAAAAGTAGCAACGTCTTTCTTTGAGATAGTAGCAACTGCTTTTTGTCCTGTAATCTTAGTTAATTCTTCAACAGCGTAATCAACTAATTTTTTATCAGAAACAGCAGCACCTACTCCACGGCTTACAACGATTTTCTCAAGTTTTGGAACTTGCATCACGTTTTTATAACCGAATTCCTCAGTAAGAGCAGAGATAACTCTGCTTTTATATTCTTCTTTAAGTCTTGGTATATAAGCCATAACTATAATACTTGATTTGATTTTTTAGAAACTCTTACATTTTTTCCATTCTCATTTTTGATAGTTACTTTCGTAATATCATTTGTCTTAGGATCAACGATCGCTAAGTTTGAGATTTGAATAGGAGCCTCTTTTTTAACAATTCCACCTTGAGGGTTTGAAGCACTTGGCTTCACGTGTTTTGAAACAATATTCACCCCTTCAACAATAGCTTTGTTTTTTTCACGTAAAATACGTACAACTTTACCTTCAGTTCCTTTGTAGTCACCTGCGATAACACGTACAGTATCTCCTGTTTTTATCTTTAGCTTAATCATGTTTAGAACGAATTATAACACCTCAGGTGCTAATGATACAATTTTCATGAATTGTCTTTCACGAAGCTCTCTTGCAACCGGACCAAAAACACGAGTTCCCTTCATCTCACCTGCAGCATTTAACAATACACATGCGTTATCGTCAAATCTGATGTAAGATCCATCAGCTCTTCTCACTTCTTTTTTAGTACGAACTACAACTGCTGTCGAAACGCTACCTTTTTTCACGCTTCCGTTTGGAGTTGCTTCTTTAATTGAAACTACAATTTTATCACCTACAGAGGCATAACGACGTTTCGTTCCTCCTAAAACACGGATAGTCAAAACTTCTTTTGCTCCCGTATTATCTGCTACTTTAAGTCTAGATTCTTGTTGTACCATAATTATTTCGCTCTTTCAATGATTTCAACTAATCTCCAACATTTTGATTTAGATAATGGACGTGTCTCCATAATCT
>JBOFGJ010000726.1:0-3188 GCA_051649065.1 Flavobacterium sp.
GTAGTATTGCACGTAGCTAAAGGTGTTCCTGTAGAAAATGCAGTATTCGTTATGGATATCGCTTATCGCAATAGTTTTAAAATCGTATTGGCAGTAGAGCCTAAATAAGGATGAAGATATTACAAGCAGATAGTGAGAAAAAAGCTTTTGCAATTACTTCTACAGTTTTTGCAATACTTTTTCTATTGTTTTTCTTTTATAAAATTATTACTCCTGTCTCTGAGGAACAGCCTTTCTTATTAGGAGGGGAGATTGCTATTAATTTTGGTAATAGTGAAGTAGGGCGTGGGGATGTACAGCCTACAGAACCCATCGCTATGGAGCCAGAACCTGAGCGTGCTGCTACTGTGGAGACTAAGCCTACAGTTGAGCCTATCGTTACTCAGAATACAGTAGCTGTGCCTATAGTCAAAAAGACAGAGGATAAACCGAAACCAAAAGAAGAACCTAAAAAAGAAGTAGTCAAGCCTAAACCTGATCCTAAGCCTAGTCAGAGTACATCTGATGCGTTGGCTAGTTTGATTAATGGGCCGAAGACTGCAGGTGAGAAATCTGAAGGACAAGGCAATTCAAATAAAGGAGGAGACCAAGGTAAGTTAGATGGGGATATGTATTCTAACTCTACTTACGGCAGTGGTAAAGGACAAGGCAGTGGTAGTGGTACAAGTTGGGGGCTGAATGGTCGTGCATTAGCGAATAGAGGGCAGGTAGTGCCTAACTGTAATGAGGTAGGTACTGTAGTCGTTGAGATTAGAGTGGATAAGAGTGGTAGAGTGATCTCTGCTCAGCACACTAAGGGAACGACTAACTCAGCTAAATGCCTTACAGATGCAGCCATCGCTACTGCGAAGACTTTTAGATGGAAAGAAGATGATAAAGCACCTAATACACAAGTTGGGTTTATTGTAATTAATTTTAAAGTAGGGCAGTAAGAGATTGTTAGCTTAATCTCTAAAACCTATTTATATATAAGTATGAATTATCAAGAAACGTTAGAATGGATGTTTAATCAATTGCCAATGTATCAAATGCAAGGGGCAATTGCTTATAAAGCAGATTTATCAAATACAATCAAATTAGTTAATCACTTAGGTAATCCTCAGGATAGTTTAAAGACTATACATATAGCAGGTACTAATGGCAAGGGATCAACATCATCAATGGTTGCTTCTATATTACAAGAGGCAGGTTATAAAGTAGGATTGTATACTTCTCCGCATCTAAAGGATTTTAGAGAGCGTATTAAGATTAATGGAGTAGAGATAACAGAATCATTCGTCGTGGAGTTTATCGCACGTAATAAGTCTTTCTTTGAAGAGAATTCTTTAAGCTTCTTTGAAATGACGGTAGGGATGTGCTTTGAGTATTTTAAACAGGAGCAGGTAGATGTAGCGGTTATAGAAGTAGGAATGGGTGGACGCCTTGATGCCACTAATGTGATTAATCCGTTGATTTCTGTTATTACTAATATAGGTAAAGACCACACCGCTTTTTTAGGAGATACATTAAGTGCTATCGCAGGTGAGAAAGCTGGTATCATTAAATCAGGTGTTCCTGTAGTGATAGGAGAATATAATGAACAGACTCAGCCCGTATTTATAGCAAAGGCAAAAGAACTGTCTGCAGCTATTTATTTTGCTCAAGATACCTATAAAGAAAATACTTTGGTGTCCGATCTAAAAGGAGATTACCAAAAATCGAATATCAAAACGGTAAGACAGGCAATCGAATTACTGAGAAATACATTTGTAATCACTGAGAATAATGAAGAGCAAGGGCTACTTCGCGTAGTTGAGCACACTAAATTATTAGGGAGATGGCAGGTTTTAGGAGAGAATCCGAAGATAATTACAGACACTGCACATAATTCTCATGGGTTAACTATCGTGATGAATCAACTAAAACAAGAGAAATACGACAATTTATACATTGTTTTAGGCGTAGTCAATGATAAAGATTTAGCTTCAATTCTTCCTTTGTTGCCAAAAGAGGCAAAATATTTTTTTGCAAAACCAAATAATTTAAGAGGGCTAGAACCGGAGATTTTAGCAGCTAAAGCAAGAGAGTTTGATTTGATAGGAGAGGTTTGTAGTTCAATTCCAAATGCTTACGCTAAAGCAAGGAGTGTAGCAGGTGCTGAAGACTTGATATACGTGGGGGGAAGCACATTTGTAGTGGCTGAAATTTTATAAAAAAAATATTCAAAAAAGCTTGCAAAGTTAAATCACAGTCGTATATTTGCACCCGTAATCAACAAACGATTACAACGTTCTTTAAAAGAAAATGGGCGATTAGCTCAGTTGGTTCAGAGCATCTCGTTTACACCGAGAGGGTCGGGGGTTCGAATCCCTCATCGCCCACCAGAATACCAAGTTATTTAGAATATTTTTGGGCGATTAGCTCAGTTGGTTCAGAGCACCTCGTTTACACCGAGGGGGTCGGGGGTTCGAATCCCTCATCGCCCACAAAACAAGTCTGTTTAATAATAATATTTTGGGCGATTAGCTCAGTTGGTTCAGAGCATCTCGTTTACACCGAGAGGGTCGGGGGTTCGAATCCCTCATCGCCCACATTATAAGCTTCACTATTTAGTGAAGCTTTTTTTTTGCTCTATATTCAGGTTATCGACACTGTTAATATAAGAACCTCATAGACACGTACACCCTCTTGTGTATATAATAAAAGGTGAGTATTTTGCATTTCCAAAATACCGTTGTTTGCATCCTCATAGAGGATAGCCTTTAACCCAGATTAAGCATTAGCCAAATACTGCAAAGTATTTCTACTTCATATCTCTTTCATTTATTCTAAACCCGTACTACAGTATGCTTTTAGAATAAACCCAGAATCGGCATTAGCCAAATACTACAAAATAATTTTACTTTATAGTTCTTTCATTAGCTCTATAACCATACTATAATATGCTGAAATCACTAATTCAGAGCTATTTTGTATAATTGCTTTTCGTTTACCTGTCTATCGCTGATTCTGGGGTTAAGGTATAAGTAACAAGAGTATTACTCTACCTACCACCCAAACTGTATTACTTGCAGTGTAGTACTCTGAGAAATCATCCAGACACACAGTATTTACTTACCTTAAGAAGTGAGTGTGGTATTTACAGCGCATTTCCTTACAGTAGCCATAATCGCTGGGCGTATTACATAAGCTTATATAACAGATCTAAG
>JBOFGJ010000727.1:0-3987 GCA_051649065.1 Flavobacterium sp.
AGAAGATATCAAGAATGGTTTGCCAACAGAAAAACTTCATTTCCGTTTTCCGCCTGAGCCTAATGGTTATTTACATTTAGGTCACGCGAGTTCTATTTGTTTAAACTTTGGATTAGGTATTAAATATAATGCGCCTGTAAACTTGCGTTTTGACGATACCAACCCATCTAAAGAGGAACAGGAGTTTGTTGACGCAATCAAACATGACGTAGAATGGCTTGGGTACAAATGGGCAAATGAAGTTTATGCTTCTGACTATTTCCAACAGTTATACGACTGGGCTGTCCAAATGATTAAGGACGGCAAAGCATACGTAGACAGCCAGACTTCTGAAGTTATGGCGCAACAAAAAGGTACTCCAACTACTGTAGGTGTGGATAGCCCATATAGAAATCGCTCTGTTGAAGAAAACCTAGATTTATTCGAAAGAATGAAAAATGGTGAATTCGAAGAAGGTACTCATATCTTACGTGCTAAGATCAATATGGCACATACTAATATGCTTATGCGTGACCCTATCATGTACAGAATCATGAAAAAGGCTCACCATAGAACAAATAACGATTGGTGTATTTACCCAATGTATGACTGGGCTCACGGAGAGAGTGATTACTTAGAAAGTATCTCACACTCATTCTGTACTTTAGAGTTCCTTCCTCACAGAGAGTTATACGATTGGTTCTTAGACCAGATTGTAGATGAGAATAATATACGCCCTAAACAACGTGAATTCGCTAGAAGAAATCTTTCTCATACAGTAGTAAGCAAGCGTAAACTAGCTCGTCTGGTAAGCGAAGGTTATGTGACTGGATGGGATGATCCACGTATGTCTACTATCTCAGGATTGAGAAGAAGAGGATATACTGCAGCATCTATTGTGAACTATGCTAATACGATTGGTATAGCTAAGAGAGATAACCTTATCGATGTGTCTCTTTTAGAATTTTGTATTAGAGAAGACTTAAATAAAATAGCTCCTCGTGTTATGGCTGTTCTAGATCCTGTGAAATTAGTGATTACTAACTATCCAGAAGGTCAAGAAGAGTGGTTAGACGCAGAAAATAACCCAGAAGAGGAAGTAATGACTTACCGTAAAGTTCCATTCTCTAAAGAGCTTTATATCGAGCAAGAAGATTTTAAAGAAGAAGCAAATAACAAATTCTTTAGATTAACGCTAGGTAAAGAAGTACGTCTTAAAAATGCTTATATCATCAAAGGTGAAAGCGTAGTGAAAGACGAGAATGGAAACATCACTGAGATACACGCTACTTATGATGCAGACAGTAGAAGTGGAAGTGGAAGTGAAGCGAGTAAACGAAAAGTAAAAGGAACTATCCACTGGGTGTCTATACCACATGCTGTAGAGGCTGAAGTGCGTATCTATGACCGTCTATTTATAGACGAGAATCCTGATGGGAATAAAGAAGTTGACTTTGTAGAATTCGTTAATCCTAATTCACTAGAAGTAGTCAAAGGATATTTAGAACCTAGCTTAAGCACTGCTGTAGATGGTGATAAATTTCAATTCCAAAGACTAGGATATTTCTGTGTAGATAAAGAAAGTAAAACTGATGCTATCATTTTTAATAAAACTGTAGGATTAAGAGATACATGGGCAAAACTAGAGCAGAAATAGTATATTTCTTATCTATATCATAATTAATAAAACGGCATTTTAACTTAGTATTAACTGTTAAATGCCGTTTTTTCTTTAAATTTAAGGTTTTAATCATTTAAAAATTTAAAGCTATGTCAAATCGTTTAGGAAATACAGCTATCGCAGTGTTAGCTGGAGTTGTAGTAGGAGCAGGTTTAGGTATCTTATTTGCACCTGATGAAGGAAAAAAAACACGTAAGAAAATCAAAAAAACATTTAATGATTCTAAAGATGATTTAAGTGATAAAATTGATGAACTAAAAAAACAAGTACGCAGTACTGTCTCTAAAAAGAAACATGACTTCGAAACTGGATTCAACGAGTTCTTAGCGAACAGCGAAGATAAAAAAGATGACGTTATTGCTAATTTAGAGAAAAAACTTGCGGAATTAAAAGCTAAGGCTGATTCTATTGCTGATAGTGTAAAAAAATAATAAGTAAAGAATATGGCATTCGAGGATATAAAAGACAATCTTGATGATATTCGTCAAAACTCTGAGGAGTTAGTCAATACCAGTTTAGATTATTACCGATTATGGGGATTTAAAGTAACCGCTAAGGCAGGGAGTCAGTTTATGACTTTACTACTACTGGCGCTCTTCATGATGATGGCACTTCTTTTATTTTCCATATGTGCTGCTTTTGCACTAGCTGAGTATTTTGGAAGTAACGCTTTAGGATTCTTGATAATGGGAACATTCTATCTAGTGATTACTTTTATCGCTTACTTATTTAGAAAGCCTTTAGTAGAGAGACCCTTTATTAAAAAGCTATCTGAAATCATTTTTAACGATTAAATAAAGTCTGATGAGAAAATCCTATTCTTCTTTTGAAGAAATCAATAATGACTTACAGATTCTAAAGATTCAACGAGATATACACTGTCATAAGATCTCTAGAGCTGTAGACAATATTAAAACAGAGTTAGCTCCAGATAATATTGTTAGAAATACATTCGGATCTGTAACTTCTTTTGTAAAAGGTTCGAATAATGCACAAGCGTTTATTATATCAGCCGCACTGAAGTATTTTTTCAAAAAAATAACAAAAAGAAAAAGTGAATAGTCATAAAAAAAGCTCCTGAGATTTAGGAGCTTTTTTAATACTATTTATTCATCTTCTAAGGCTTGATCATATCCACTTTGATGACTATTATCATTTCTGTTAGAAGGCCCCTCATAACGGTTAGAATTACCATTCTCAATGCTCATTTCTTTCATCTTACTACTTGCAGCAAATGATGCTATCATATTTGTCAACATATCACTAGCCGCTGATGGAGCATTAGGTAGTAATATCAAGTTAGATCTACTATCCGCACCTACAGATTGTAAAGTATCATAGTGTTGTGTTACTACTATTAAAGCAGAAGCCTCCTGAGAGTTAATTCCCACTTTATTTAAGACATCCACACTCTCTACTAATCCTTGAGCAATCTCTCTACGTTGATCAGCAATACCTTGTCCTTGTAGGCGTTTTGATTCCGCTTCAGCTTTAGCCTTTGCTACAATACGGATTCGACTAGCCTCAGCTTCATATTCAGCCGCTACTTTCTCTCTATCCGCAGCATTAATACGGTTCATCGCGTTTTTAACTTGAATATCCGGGTCAATATCTGTAATAAGTGTATTGATAATATCGTATCCATAAGTAGTCATCGCCTCATTTAACTCACGCTTAACAGCTACTGCTATGTTATCTTTTCTCTCAAATACATCATCTAATATCAACTTCGGTACCTCTGCACGCACAACGTCGAATACATAAGATGTAATCTGATCGTGTGGGTACTCTAACTTATAGAACGCATCTTCTACTCGATCTTGAATAACCTTAAACTGAATAGAAACTTTCAACTTAACGAATACGTTATCTTTAGTCTTTGTCTCGATTAAAACGTCTAACTGTTGGATACGTAGATTTACTACTCCTGCCTTTCTATCTACGAAAGGAATCTTAATTTGTAATCCTGAATGTCTAATACTGTTAAACCTACCGAATCGCTCAATAATAACAGCTGACTGCTGTTTTACAGTAAAAAAACCTAAAAGCAATAGAACTATTATCGCTCCGATTATAAAGTACATTGGTGTCATAGTGCAATTTTTATTAATTATCTTGTTAAAAATAAGTCTTTTAAGGCTTATTTAAAAATTAAAAAACTTTTTATTCAAAATAAAATAAATACAATAAAAATATCTCCTATAAATAGTTAAAATACCTCTCATACTCAATCTCAAATAAAAGTTGTACAGCCAAATTAAACAAGTAGAATTTTAGGTTTCATCCCCTCAAACAAGCCTTCTAGTAAACCCAAAGATTACTTTTTC
>JBOFGJ010000728.1:0-4291 GCA_051649065.1 Flavobacterium sp.
GAATAAAACAAAAAACACTAAAATGAGTAATTTTGATTTTTTACCACAGGAGTATCAATCTCTAAAGGGTACATTAGTAGAGGCAGAACAGCATGCATTGGTTACCCCTGTGTATGCAGCTATACTGTGTAGAAAGGCATTAGAAGAATGGGTAAACTGGATCTATCAGCACGAACCAGATTTAGAGATTCCGTATAATACTTCTCTCTATAACTTAATGGAGAATGCCGCCTTTGAAGAAATACTGATACCTGGTATATATCAGCATTTGGACGTTATTCGTCGTATGGGGAATAACGCTGCTCATGGAAAACAAAAAGTAAAACCGAAGGACAGTGTACACGCACTAAAGTTGATACACTTATTCACTAAGTCGGTCTGTCAGATGTATGACGGTTTTGATCTGCAAGTGCCTGACTTTGACATTAACTATATACCTGACGGTAAACAGCAACAACTGACAAAGGAGAGATTAGCGGTTTTAGAGGAAGAGTTAAAAGCTCAGAAGACTAAACTGGAGAAAGCTCAAACGGAGATTGCTCAGTATAAGATACAGCGTGAAGAGAATATAGGACATATTCCAGTGATCTCAGATCCTAATGAGGCACTGACACGTGAGCTATATATCGATAGTTTATTGATCGAAGCAGGATGGGATTTGGATGCACCTAATGTGAGAGAGTATAAATTAGAACACTGTATGCCTAAGGTGAATGGAGATTTGACAGATGGATATGCTGATTATGTACTGTGGGGAAAAGATGGACTACCCTTAGCGGTGATAGAGGCTAAGCGTACTTCTAAAGATGCGCGAGAAGGTAGTCAGCAAGCAAAACGATATGCAGATTGTTTGGAAGATAATTTTAAACAAAGACCAGTAGTTTTCTTTACTAATGGGTATCACATCTGGATATGGGATGAAGTAGCAGGGTATCCACAACGTGAGATATTAGGATATTATACGCAAGATGAATTACAGACACTAATCAATAGACGTGCTACTCGTCAAGATCTTAAAGAAGTAAAAGTTAACGAAGAGATAACGGGACGTCCTTATCAGATGGCAGCTATACAGGCAGCATTAGAATCTATTGATAATAAACGTAGAGGAGTGCTGTTAGTCTTAGCTACAGGAACAGGAAAGACGCGTATAGCGGTGTCAATGAGTGAGATTATGACACATACGAATTGGGCTAAGCGTATCTTGTTTTTAGCAGATCGCACCGCACTGGTAAGACAGGCGAAGAACAGTTTTAATACCTTAGTACCTCATTTGGCAGCTATTAATTTAGTAGAGGATAAGGTGACTGATTCGGCTCGTATCGTCTTTTCGACCTATCAGACACTAATCAACCTAATTGATTCGGAAGTAGTAGAAGATCATAAAGTGTTCGGAGTAGGGTATTTTGATTTGGTAATTTTTGATGAGATACACCGAAGTGTGTATAATAAATATAAGCATATCTTTAACTACTTCGATGCTATACGATTAGGGCTGACTGCTACGCCTAAGGCTTTTGGCGATAAGGATACTTATGCGTTATTTAACTTAGAATCAAATAACCCAACTTATGCTTACGAATTAGACGAAGCCGTAGAAGCAGGTTATTTAGTACCACCTGTAGCGTTTAAGGTGAAGACCAAATTCCTTGAAGAAGGAATAGTCTATAGTGAATTAAGTGAAGAAGATAAGCGAAAATACGAAGAGGAGTTTGCTGATCCTGAGACGGGTGAAGTACCAGAAGAGATAGAGAGTGAAGCGTTAAATAAATGGCTGTATAACAGAGATACAGTCTTAAAAATTCTGATGGAGTTAATGCAAAAGGGGTTGCGTGTTGAAGGAGGAGAGAAGATCGGTAAGACGATTATCTTTACGAAGTCGCGTAAGCACTCCTTGTTTATCAAGCAGATATTCGATGAGGAGTTTCCAGAATTAGGAGGCTCATACATGGCTTTAATCGATTACCAAGAGAAGTATAAAGATCAAGTATTAGAAGACTTTAAGAATCCACTGAAGATGCCACAAATAGCGGTGTCTGTGGATATGTTAGATACAGGGATAGATGTGCCAGAAATATTGAATTTGGTATTTATAAAATCAGTGCGTAGTTATGCGAAGTTTTGGCAAATGATAGGGCGTGGTACGCGCTTATGCCCTGATGTTTATGGATATCAAGGGGATGAGGTAGATGAACGTGGCTTTAAAGCAGGAGATAAAAAAGAGTTCTATATATTCGATGCTTGTAATAACTTCGAGTACTTTAGTATCAACCCACGTGGGGTGGAGAATAATGCTTCACCTTCATTAAGTCAACGATTATTTGATATTCGAGTAGACTTAGCTTTACAGCTTCAGAATCACGATGAAGAAGAAGTAAGAGTTTTTGCGGAAGAGGTGAAGGATTATATACACAAGCAGGTGCAAGAGATAAATAAGCATAGCTTTATGACTCGTCCAACGTTAAAAACAGTAGAGAAGTACTGTACAAGAGAACAGTGGAATAGTCTAACGAAAGGAGACTTGATGGAGTTGACTAAAGATGTGTCTCATTTAGTAAAAGAAAAAGACACAGATGAACTGGCAAAACGCTTTGACTTGATGATGTATGAAATGCAGTTGAGTATGCTGGTAGGTAGTACAAAACAGGTACGTGTGATCGAAAGTGTAAAAGAAACAGCTCAAGCACTTCACAAGAAGACTTCGATTCCACAGGTAGCTAAGAAGAAAGAAGTAATCGTATCACTATTAGGAAAATCATATTGGGAGAGTATCAATCTGTTAGGGGTGGATAAATTGCGTACTGATATTAGGGACTTGATAAAATTTTTAGATAAGACAGAAACCAAGTTAGTCTATACAGACATCACCGATAGTCATGTGGTAACAGAGCCGATAGAACGCCCCACTACACAAACATTAGATGTATATCGTGAACGTGTCAAACAGTTTTTTAAAGAGCACGAAAGACATTTGACAATCGATAAGATTAAGAAACGTTTAGTTATTTCTCCTATGGAATTAGAGGAGCTGGAGCGTATGCTTCTGTCTCAAGGAGAGGTAAATGTAGAACAATTGTCAGCACTGAGAGGTAACTTTACATTTGTTCAGTTTGTCAAGAATATGGTAGGAATGGAGAGGGTAACTGTGGAGAAGGGGTTTGCAAACTTCTTACAAGACAATTATTTGAATGCTAAACAAATAGCTTTTATTAGTGAAATAGTAAGCTATATCACTGCTGTAGGATACGTAACGGAAGAGATTGTAGTGGGTGAATCGACTTTTACGAAGAAAGTAGGTAAAGGAATTTTAGATTTGTTTCCAGATACTACTGAGATCATGAAGATAGTGAAGGACTACGAACCAGAGAGAGAGATAAGTTAGATATAAAAAAGAAAACGTATGGATCGATTTATAGCGACTTTTACAGATGTTTCTGATTGGAATATACTACATCACTTTAGTACAAAAGGAACGAGGAGTAAGGAAATTATTGTAGATCCAAAAGTTCAAGAACAGTATTTCTTTAAAGGTTCAAAAGAAACTCCTGAAGGAGAAATACGTTATAAGGAAGAATTTTGGTCAGAGATTGTATCCTCAAAAGTAGGACAATGGCTTGGTTTTACTATGTTAGATTATAATATTGCTTATAATGAAAAAAGTAAACAAAAGATAGGTTGTATTTCTAAGTCTATGGTTGACTTGAACTTGAATGAATTAAAGGAAGGTGTAAACTATTTAACAGGTTTTGATGCAAATTATAATCCAGATAGTAAGGATGATCAGAAAAAATATACTTTCGAGTTTATTTGTCAGGCACTTAAGCATCATCAATTAGATGATTATATTCGAAATATAGTAAGTGTCGTTGTTTTTGATAGTATAGTGGGGAATTCTGATAGGCATCAAGAAAATTGGGGAATTATTACTATTTCTGCTGAAGCTCAAAAAATTGTAAATGATACTTTTGAACAAAAGAATCAAATTGAGGTAATAACTCTACTGTTTAATTGGTTAAAGAATAAAAAGGAGGCAGAATTAAAAGCTTTGGTAGAGCCTTCACATCGATTTGCTCCTATTTATGATAGTGGATGCTGTTTGGGCAGAGAATCAGATGATGATAAGGTTAATAAATTGATAAAGGACAAACAGATGTTAGCAGCCTATGTACGAAAAGGTAAATCTGAAATACATTGGCAAGGTCACAAGATTAATCATTTTGAGTTGATTACACATATTAAGACAATTTATCCTGAAGAAGTGAATTTATATGGAGGATTTGTTAAACAGAGA
>JBOFGJ010000729.1:0-1929 GCA_051649065.1 Flavobacterium sp.
GTTACTAAAGCAGTTACTTCATACACACCTGCTTCTGTCTGTTTATTAGCCACATAACTAACCTTAGCATCTTTTGGTAAGTTTCCACTGATTAGCAACTCTTTCTCTTGACCATCATACACATAACTAGCATCCTCTAATTTTACTCCAGTTATTGCTGCTTTACTAATAGTCAACTTCGCTTTTAATGACAGGTCTATATAATTAGGAGCAGTTACTAAAGCAGTTACTTCATACACACCTGCCTCTATCTGTTTATTAGCGACATAGCTAACCTTAGCATCTTTTGGTAAGTTACCACTGATTAGCAACACTTTCTCATGACTATCATACACATAACTAGCATCCTCTAGTTTTACTCCCGTAATAGGAGCTTTAGTGATAATCAATTCAGCTTTATTAAAAGCTAAACTGTAATTAGCATTCGCTAATAGTGCCCCTTGATTAATAATATAAAGTCCTACATTCTCTCCTTTATCACGAGATAAGTTACCTGATAATACATCAGACTCTTTATCTCTATTCACTAAACCAGTTACTTTATAAGTCAATGCTGGATCTACACTTCCGTATACCTTAGACTGAGCATCTGCTGTTATGGTTAAGTTAGCTGGAGTAATTGTTAGGTTATTTCCTGCAAAAGTCATTGTATAATTACCATTCGCTACAAGAGTTCCTTGATTAATAATGTAAGTTCCTACATTCTCTCCTGCTAAACGAGTTAAACTACCTACCAATACATCAGACTCTTTTTCTGCATTTACTAATCCTGACACTTTATAAGTCAATACTGAATCTGCACTTCCATAAACTTTAGTCTTGGCATCTGCTGTTACAGTTAAGTTAGCTGGAGTAATTGTTAGGTTACTTCTTGTAAAAGTCATCGTATAATTACCATTCGCTACAAGAGTTCCTTGATTAATAATATAAAGTCCTACGTTTTCTCCTTTATCACGAGATAAGTTACCTGATAATACATCAGAATCTTTTTCTACATTTACTAATCCTGATACTTTATAAGTCAATACTGGATCTACACTTCCGTATGTCTTAGACTGAGTATCTGCTGTTACAGTTAACGTAGCTTCAGTAATTTCTAAGTTATTTGTTTTAAAGTCTAATGTATAATTACTAGAAGCTTTTAAATCCCCCTGAGTAATTGCATAACTTCCTACATTTTCTCCTGGCACTCTAATTAAACTACCTGCCAATACATCAGACACTTTTTCTGCATTTACTAAACCAGTTACTTGATAAGTCAATGTAGGATCTACACTTCCGTATACCTTAGACTGAGCATCTGCTGTTACAGTTAAGCTAGCTGGAGTAATTGTTAGGTTACTTCTTGTAAAAGTTATCGTATAATTACCATTCGCTACAAGAGTTCCTTGATTAATAACGTAAGTTCCTACACTTTCTCCTGACACTCTAATTAAACTACCTGTAAGTGCATCATTATTCAATAAACCAGTTACTTGATAAGTCAATGCTGAATCTACACTTCCATATACCTTAGATTGAGCATCTGCTGTTACAGTTAAGCTAGCTGGAGTAATTGTTAGGTTACTTCTTGTAAAAGTCATCGTATAATTACCATTCGCTACAAGAGTTCCTTTCTTAATAAGATAAGTTCCTACATCCTCTCCTACTATACGAGTTAAACTACCTACCAATACATCAGACTCTTTTTCTGCATTTACTAAACCAGTTACTTGATAAGTCAATACTGGATCTTCACTTCCATAAACTTTAGTCTTAGCATCTACTGTTACAGTTAAGTTAGTTGGAGTAATTGTTACCTCTATTTTAACTAATTCACTTTCGCACCCAGTAGAATTAACTTGACTCACCCAATACGTCTGTTTTCCTATCTTATTGGTAATAGGTAATGGAACTTTAGTTAACAGTGTTTTATTATCTCCTTCATAC
>JBOFGJ010000730.1:0-4848 GCA_051649065.1 Flavobacterium sp.
AATCTTATCTGCCTTCCATTGTTTTCTATCCATATACATACGCAATGTAGCAGCAGTACAACTCGCAAGGGAAGTTGCCAATATCTCAAAAGGATTAAACCCCTTATTTTGTCCTCCAAGATCTGTAGGCTCATCTGTAATTAGAACATTTGTTCCGGCTGTAACCTCAGTATAATATAATTCGTTACCTAAAACGGCTTTCACGGTAATATCCATCTCTTATTTTGTTTTATTTTTAAATGATTTCATTCCATCAGGGAAAGGTACATAGCTATCACTATCTCCTTCTATTAATGGAAATACTTCGTAATTCTGATTAATCCAATCTTGTTTTGCTTGTTCTAATTTATCTGTATCATGCGATACGAAATTCCATAAGATATAACGTTCTTCAGGTAGTGGATGTCCTCCGAAGATATACACTGTCGTATTAGGCATCATCTCAAACTCACATAATGTACTATCATTTGCTATCAATATATTTTTAGATTCATACTCATGCTCACCGCTCTTCACGCTTCCTTCTAAAATATACATAGCTGCCTCTCCAAATAAACCATTTCCTATACTAATCGTTTTTTGCTCTCTCGACTTTATCTCTATATAATATAAAGGGCTATAAACAGGTACAGGTGATTTCTTTCCTAATGCTTCTCCTGCGATAAGCTTATAAGACACACCATCCTCTTCCCAACTTGGCAACTCTTTAGCTTCTATATGCACAAAAGAAGGTTCTATATCTTCAAGCTCTTTTGGCAGAGCTATCCAAATCTGCAACCCATGTAAGATTGTATCAGGTTTATTAATTCGTATATCATCTGGCATACGCTCTGAGTGTACCACTCCTCTTCCTGCTGTCATCCAGTTAACCGCACCAGGTGTAATACGCTCTATACTACCAATACTATCACGGTGCATAATCTCTCCTTCGAATAAATAAGTTAACGTAGAGAGCCCAATATGAGGATGAGGATCTACATCTAGATTATCGTGATCTACCACTGAGATAGGTCCCATGTGATCTATAAAAGTAAATGGTCCTACTGAGCGCTTCTGTCTAAAAGGCAACAGTCTACCAACTAAAAAATTACCAATACTCGCTGCACGCTCTTCTATAACTAAATCTACATTTGACATAACATATACATTATTAATTGATAAATATCTAATTGTAAAACTAAGGAAGATCTAGTCACTACGAGTTAACATAGATTAAGAACTACCTCTTATCTCCTAAAGATACGGATTATACAAAAAGTAGAAAATTTTTAACTTTTAACCCAAAATCGATCGGCCAGTTAACTGGAGTGAATTATACAAAACAGGACTGAATTTATGAAAGAGCTGAGTTAAAAAACGAAGAGCCAACAGTAGTATGGCATGTAGTATGGTTATAAAGCTAATGAAAGATATGTAAAGTAGAATTTATTCGTAGTATTTGGCTAATGCTGATTCTGGATTTAATTAGATATCTACTATATTAATCTAACTAAGGATTATTGATTCTATCACTTATCCTCACAAAAAAGAAACCATCTTATTTCATTACCTTTTCCTTTTTATGAAGTTACTATCTCACTTTGTATGATAATATCGTGACAGCATCGTACATCCATAGCGACTCCATTAAAAAGGCTGTTCTAATGGACTCACTACGGACTCATTACGGACTCACTACGGACTCACCCAAAGCCAAACAGCATAAAAGCACGTATTATCCCCTAACAATGTATAATTTGATTAATTATAAGAAACAGCCTCGAAGATTGGCCTAAAAAACAAAATAAGGACTGATAATCACCACCTTACAAAGGTATATATTTAAAACCAAACCTCTTTAATACACCCTTATATTTTATTATAATCTTAAATTAGCAGATAACCTAAATTACTAATTTTCTTTGCGTAGTAGCATTAACTTACCTTTAGAAAAAGGCCTAAAAAAAATAAAGCATAAGTATGGAAGTACCTATGCTTTATAAACAAAACCTAAATAATAAAAATATTATTACTAGTTTGATGCTAATTAACCTTGTTAACATCGCTCAAAAAAAAATAACTATGAAATATAATACTACGCTTATAGTATTACAAATGCCGTGCCAAAAACACACAACCAACTAATTTTCAATGTTTTTTTAAACCAAATTACGCGATAGACATATAAACCAAAAGTAATTATACAAGGCAGGTTTGAATTAGTAACACAAGCATACCATAGTATGGTTTTAGAGCTAATGAAAGAACTATAAAGTAGAATTGCTTTGTAGTATTTGGCTAATGTGTAATCTAGGCTTAATCCCATTGATGATTAGAAGAAATAGCTAATCTACCTGCTCCTGTAAAAAATAAACCTACTGCTACTAAGGCATAGATCCCTAATAGCTCTACCTTCCATCCACCATTATCATTTAAACTAAATATATCTGCACTCTGTGCTAATAACATAGCTGTAATACAATTAATAGCAAAGACTAAACTCGCTAATCTCGTTCTATATCCTATCAATAATAAAATAGGTGCGATAACTTCTCCAACATATACACCATAGCCAAAAAATGCAGGAAGACCTCTGTCTACTAATATTCCTTGGATAAAAGATATCCCATTAAACAACTTGCCTAAACCGTATAATAACATTGGAAAACCAATACCTATACGCATTACTAATAATCCTACGTCTTGATTCTTATTCATCTTTTATAAATTTACTTTTGCGAAAACACCATAATTTTCTAAGTGTTTCCATGAATTATTAAACTGTTCTAAATTAGTGGCTAAGCCAAAACTATATTGCTCATATTTTACCCCTAGCCTAATGTGTTGAAAACCTCTTGTGTACTCCTCTTTATTTACATTTCCCACAGCAGATACTCTAAAAATCCCTTTCACTTTATCAGTAATATTAGGTGTATATTCAAATAGAATAGACTGTTCTAATGTAAAGCCTGCTTGATAGGTTGTTCCTACTGAATAAGAGAATAGCATTTCCTTTCCTACCACCTGATACTGAACTAACATACTAGCGAACTTACCTGGATTCTTAATACCTATAGAGGAGTTAAGACTAAAGTGTTTAGAGAATTGATACGCTAAAGTATTGCGCATAAATAGGATATTATGCTTGTCATTATCATATTCGGTATCAAATAAGATTAGGTTTTGAAGTTTTACCTTATCACTAATTTGATAATTAAAGGTATGCGTATAAAAATAAGAACGGTTACCTACCATTCCTTCAGGAGTGAATGAAAACTTCTGTGCGAATACAGCCTGCCCAAACACTATAAAAACTAGAATATAAAAAAAAGCTAATTTCATCTGCCTACTATTGTTGTTTTGTGTAAGGCAAATGTATTAGCTTGGGATAAGGTGGTTCTTAAGATAACTTAAGAAACGCGTTATAGGTGTTTTTTCTTTAAATAACTAAGAAACTCCGGAGTGACTCCTAAATAAGAGGCAACAATATACTGAGGTACACGTTGTTCTATATCTCTGTATTCTTTAATAAACTTCTGATAACGTGTGTATACCTCTGTGCTTAAATTCTCTATCATGCGCTCTTGAAGAGCTATATAGGCACTCTGAATCTTAATACGAAAGAAGGTAGAAATCTCAGGAACATCGATATAAAGCTGCTCCAGATTAGATTGACTGATTTGTAGTATAACAGCTGATTCTATCGCTTGGATATACATCTGTGAATCTTTTTGGGTTAAGAAACTATATAAATCATTTACCCACCAGTTCTCTATCCCTATCTGAAGAGTATGTTCTTGACTATTTTCATCTAGATAGTAGCATCTCGCACTTCCCTCTGCGATAAAACGCATATGTTTAGATGGTTGTCCAGGAGTAAGTAATAATTCTTTTCTCTTTAATTTTACTATTTCCACCACTTCTAACACCCTATTCATAGCACTTTCATCTAACTGAATCGTCTGTCTTAGGTGAGCACTAAAAATATCTAAGTATTGTTCATTCATTATTTACTAATCTTATTACAAAGGACAAAGAAAAGGCATCTAAAGCACATAAGGAACAATAAGTTTAGCTTACAAACTAGTTATTAGTAAATATATTCAAATATTTTAAGATAAAACTATCACAAAACAAACAAAGGTATTTCATATTTAAAATAACATACTTACTTTTAACACATAACAAGGAGATTTCATATTAAATAAATTCCATAATAACACACATAACAACACAATTAGCTACTTTTTTATTACAAAAAAAGGGACTTTCACCACCTAATGAAAGTCCCTTTTATTTTGGGTACAACTATAAATTCAACTTAGAATTTACAGTGTATAGTATATTTTTTATTTTCTAACTATGAAGCAGCAACCACTTTAAGTCCTATAATAGATCCTATCAGTGTTGCGATAAAGAACATTCTCCAGAATGTAGCTGGATCTTTAAACACAAAAATACCTACTAATACTGTTCCTACTGCTCCGATACCAGTCCACACTGCGTAGGCTGTTCCTAATGGCAATGATTGAGTAGCCTTTACTAATGCTGCCATACTCAATACTAATGCTAGTAAAAAACCTGCATACCAGCCGTAAGATTCTACTCCAGATGTTTCTTTCGCTTTACCTAAACAAAATGTAAATGCTACTTCGAATAGTCCACCTATCACTAAAATAATCCAGTTCATTTTTCTTTAAAAATTTAGGGTGCAAAGATGAATAATAAAAATGTTTTATTTTTTATCAAATGAAAATAAAAAAGTTAATTATTTTTAGTAGTGCCCTAACTACTACAGACTACGATATATGAGACAAACAAGAGTTCGCAACAGACAGAATACTCTTATTCAAACAAATATACAACTGT
>JBOFGJ010000731.1:0-1294 GCA_051649065.1 Flavobacterium sp.
TAGCAGTGCTTTTATTGTTAAAATTATAGGTGTAAAATGTTGTTTGTGTTTAATAATCAGTAATATAGCTATTAAAAATAGTTCTTGGAAGGACACTAAAGAACTAGTCAATACTACTGTCTATGTAGATGGACAGGAAGTCAACTATAACGCACTAGAGCTAGTACAGCACTATGGACAGCATGATCGCTTTAGGGTACATGTGGATTATGATGTATTCGAGAAGAAGTTTATGGATAATCCGCTACAAGATATAAAGAAACTGGGTTGGCGATTGTCTATCGAGTTTACACATGGTAATTCGGAGGAAAACAAATACCGTTTTACGGGTATTATCATAGATGCCGAGACGGCAGCTAGAGAAGGGCGTCATACAGAGTTAAGATTAAATATACTCACTCCAAATTGAGTGTATAAAAAAATCCAGAGAGATAAACCCTCTGGATGTATTATTTAAAAACTGGTCAACTCATTTTAGTACTAGTCATACACATTTACTTTTGTAAATTTTAAAAGTAGTATTAACTCCTACTAATTGAATCACTATCAGCTTCAATAAAATTTATATTTAAAAAATATTCTATTTGGAAACACGTAAACGTATTGAAGGGTTAATAAGTGCTTTAGGGGCACATTCTACCAATCTTATTACAACTTTTAAACGAGGTCCTTCACATTCATCTGAACCATTGATACCTTGCGAAACATAATAAACATCACCTTCTTTAATTTGATGTGTTAAAGGCAGTATATCTTTACTTGTTTCTGACACATACCATTTTAGATTCTCTCCATAAACGATAACATCTGTTAATGTATTAGATCCCGAAGGTTTTATACATGTAGAACCACCAGATACAGGAGCAGATATCTCATTTTTCACTATTAAGATATCATCAAATACTTTACATACTTCTACTCCAGAGTTATGGTATTCTACTTCCACTTTATATGTTCCATATCCACCAAAAGTACGTATATCAATACTTGATGCTCTGCTAATAGGTGTCTTAGAATCATAAGCAGGGTCATTCAGTTTATACCAAGTATATCTCGTGTCTTCATTTCCATAGAATAATGTAGTATTTAAAGTATATGAATCTACTTTATCGGGATCAATTATGTGACATAACCAATCTGGTCCAAGTCCATCAAATAAATAACCACTCACTCTATGAGGATTAGCAACTACATTTAGGTTATTCTGATCCAAAACAATACTCTGTTCTCCAAAATGCAATGAATTTCCTACTGCTTCTATATTTTTTAAATCGACGAAATTAAATTTAAGTTT
>JBOFGJ010000732.1:0-1362 GCA_051649065.1 Flavobacterium sp.
CGTCTGTTATAATTAATAGAGAACGTATTATCCTCATTCATTTTATAAGCTACATACACCGTAGGAAATAGTTTAGTGTAGTTCTTTTTGTTCTCGATGTTATACACTTGCGAAGTCCCTACAGTTTGTGTATTCTCTAATCTCAATCCTAACTGCATAGTCCATTTGTCATTAAACTCTTTAGACGCATTTACATATACCGCTTGTGTGTTCTCTTTGTATTCGAAGTTATCTTTTTGTTTTAAATCTTCTACAGGTACACCTGTTGTATAGTTGAAGAAGTTTGTTTTGTTTTTTGTTACTACAAAACTAGCTTTTGCACCATACGATAATTTAGCCCATTTTAACGGTTGTTCAAAATCAACTTTAGCACTGAAGTTTTCAATCTTTTGATCACCTGTTGACTTCGCTATGAACATATTGTTAACAGAGTTATCAACAGCTGTTGTTTTTGTGTTGAAAAGTCTCTCTTTGTTATTTATATAACTGAAGTAATCAACGTCTGCTGTGAACTTAGTTTCTAGAGTATCAATATTATGAGTTAAGTTTAAGTTGGCAGATTGATTGTTATTATTTCCAGTGTTTTCAGACAAAGTTTTGATGTATTTTACAGGGTTATTAACAGAGTTATTAACAACGATATTACTGTAATCATCAAATGTAGGATCTCCAATACCACCTTTGTATTGACCACCAATAGTAGTCTTGTCAGAGATCTTATAATCTACTTGTATATTACCAGATAAGTAGTCATTGTTGTTATATCTCTTAGAGTCTCCCACCCATGTTTCAGTAGGATAGAATATTTTGTTGTCTTCTATTACATTTAATCCACCTTTAGTACCAGATACACCAGCGATAAGAGATACTTTATCCTTGTTATAGTTAAATGTATTGCTCAGCCTGAATTGGTTTTTAGAAGACTGTTTATATCCTGCACTGATTTGATTATTCCACGCTTCTGCAGGAGCTTCTTTTAGCACTATATTTATTAGTCCACTATTTCCTTCAGCCTCGTACTTAGCAGGAGGTGTAGTGATTACCTCTATCTTTTTGATGTTATCCGACGGGATACTTTTTAGATAGTTTAATAATTCTTCACCTGATAACTGTACTAACTTATCATTGATCATTACACGTACAGAACTCTTTCCTACGATAGTGATAGATTCATTGTCTACTTTAAGGCTTGGAGTTAGCTTTAATAAATCTACAGCATCGTTGTTTGTAGCATGTACTGAGCTTTCAATGTTGAATACAGTACGGTCTACTTTACGTTCAAATACTTTTTTAGTAGTCTCTACTACGATTTCGTCTAGCTTAGTATCTTGCTCTATAGTTATTACTCCTAGATCAAGATCT
>JBOFGJ010000733.1:0-1891 GCA_051649065.1 Flavobacterium sp.
TATATGTGATAGTTCTATTGAAGGGGAAGAACAGAGTATTTTGTTTGAAAAAAATGGAGAAGAGGTTAAATTTCACAAAGAAATTGTTCCTCAATGGATTTTAGATTATTTAATTAATCATATAATTAAAATATAGAAAAGATTCTTCTGGTAAGAAAATCAATTATATTAACAAAAATTGTCGTTATGTAGTAAAGCTGTTACTTTAAGGTTATGGCTTTTTTTTGTGCTTTTATTTTTCGGTGATGTTGTTTTGGGAAACGGGGAACAGTTTTGCTTTCGGCATTATATACATCCTGTATGGTAATATTGAGGTAACACTCCTGTTCTTTCCTTATGGCGCGGATTTGTAATCAGTGAAACCAACAAAAAGACGAAACGCAAAGTCAGGAGACTATAGCGTAGCATGATATACATAATGCCTGTAAGTCAACAACCGTTAACAGTCAACTCTCCACCGTTCCTTGTTTCTTATTCCCTTTTTTTTGCTCCTTTTTCGAGTTTTAATTATCAAAATGATGAAGTTATTCAAATAAAACTGATTATTTGTTATGTAAATGAAGTAATCAATTATGGATAGTTTAAATTATTGTTACTTTTAGATTCATAAACTGTTAAGGATATGAAAAAATTACTACTCCCTATTCTTGTAATGTGCTGTGTTTATGGACATAATGCTATGGGACAGACTATGGCTACTCGAAATGCTATTAGATCTACTTATGACTTAGATAAGTCTTCGAAAATAATTAATTCTTTTTCAATAAGAGCTCAAGAGAATCGACAGAGAGCTTATGCAATCGCTGCTAAAGATAATCTACCTACTGTAGGGGTTAATGCTAGAGGAAATTACTTTGAACTAGATGGTGTGGATGCTAATGGTTTTTTAAGATATAAAATTACTCTTAACCAAGGTTCAAGAGTTACAGCTAGGGCTGAGAATCTTAGATCAGGTGTAAACTCTGGTGATATTTTAGAAGGAGAGGGGATGCAGGTTGGTGTTATTGATGGTCTACCAATGCTTGATACACATCAAGAATTTGGAATTAGTGCGACAAATGGGGCTTCAAGGGTAACTTTAAAAGAGGCTATGCCACCACTTGAGTCTATTCCAATGCAATTTTTAAACGATGGACGTTATCACGCTACACATGTTGGGGGGACTATAGGGTCTGGTGGTTTTGTCAAAAAAGAATCTAAAGGAATTGCTCCAAAAGCAAAAATATGGAGTTATTCTTGGAAAGATGATATTCAAAAGATGAGTTATATGGCTTCTGAAGGAGTGTTAACTAGTAACCACTCATATGGATATGCTTTTTTTGATGATTATGGTAACATTAAAAATCCTGAATGGTTAAAAGACTTAGGAGCTTATGATGAAACAAGTCAATCTTATGACGCATTAACAATGGAATATGAGTATTATTTGCCTGTATTTGCTGCAGGAAATGATGGAACTTATCAGCGTAAGACTTATAGAAATTCGGATAAGGCTAATTGTGATTGTGATATGCTAAATGGGGGAAGTATAGCTAAAAACACTGTTGTGGTTGCAGCTGTAAAAGATGTTCTTTCTTATACAGGAGCATCTAGTGTGGAGATTGCTGGATTTAGTAGTCAAGGACCTACTAATGATTTTAGGATAAAGCCAGATATCTCAGCTAAAGGGTTTAACGTTTTTTCTTTAGCCTATGAATTACCTTATCCTATAACTGCAGCTCCAAGAAACGACGTATATGGTAGTATAAGTGGTACCTCAATGGCAGCTCCTGCTATAACAGGAGTATTTACTCTTTGGCAAGAATGGGCTACTAAATTTGCTAATGAAAAGAAAATGCCTTATAAATCAGCAACTATACGCGCGCTAATGGCTCATACGGCTGATGAGGCT
>JBOFGJ010000734.1:0-6089 GCA_051649065.1 Flavobacterium sp.
CTTATTATTTTATGTAATACAGATACAGTTGATCTACCAAAATTAGCAACAAGAATATTTACTGCAAAATAGAGTTATTATACATATAATTAAGTTAAAAAAATGAGAGTAAGTAAATTTAACCTAGAATCAGCATTAGCCAAATGCTGCAAAGCAATTCTATTTCATATCTCTATAATCATACTATAGTATGCTGACATCACTAATTAAGAGCTATCTTGTATAATTACTTTTCGTTTATATGTCTATCACTTATTGCGGGTTTAAATCAGATGCTCTAGCTAAACTAATAGTTTATATATGGCGGTTATTTTAAACTAATTGATTGTATAAAAAAAGCCGAGACTAATCATCTCGGCTTTAGCTATTATAAAATACTATTTATTCTTAGGTTTCTCTAAATAATCAAAGAAGTACTGAGCTATCTTGTCATTTAAGTGCACTCTATCTATCCCTTGTACATTGTGTTCGTGAGAAGGGTATAAGAAGTAATCTACTTGTTTCTTCGCTTTAATAGCTGCTTCTATAAACTCCATCGAGTGCTGTTGTACCACTACAGGGTCTTGTGCTCCGTGGATAATTAATAGTTTATTATTAATCTTATCCGCTTTGTTTAACAAGCTTGTTTTCTCGTATCCATCAGGGTTTTCGCTAGGCATATCCATATAGCGTTCACCATACATAATCTCGTACATCTTCCAATCCATTACAGGACCACCTGCAACACCTACTTTAAACACTTCAGGGTGATTAACAGAAAGCGTAGTAGTCATAAAACCACCAAAGCTCCATCCATATACACCTATCTTATCTTGGTTCACATAAGGTAGTGATTTTAAGTAATCGACTCCTTTCATTTGATCTGCCATCTCGGCTTGACCTAGTTGTCTGTGGATAACTTGTTCGAAGTCACGTCCTCTGTTAAAACTACCACGGCTATCTACAGTAAAGACGATATAGTCATTCTGAGCCATATAGTTAAAGAATAAGTTGGCACCACCTAACCAAGTATTCGTTACTAACTGTGCGTGAGGCCCACCATATACATACACCATTACAGGGTACTTTTTAGTAGCATCAAAGTTAGTAGGGTAGATGATACGTGCATTAAGAGGCGTTTTACCATCAGCAGCTGTGATTGTCGTAAATTTTGTCTCAGGCATCGTTACAACACCTGTATAAGGGTTTTTAGATACTAATAGTTCTTTCTCTTTCTTAGACTCTGCATTAACGATAGATACTTTATTAGGAGTCTCTAGATTATTAAATTGGTCTAAGAATAGTGATTTATTCTTATTCAGAACCACACTATGTGTTCCTGATAACGTAGTGATTTGTTCTGTTTTACCTTTTTTAAGGTTTGTTTTAAATAGTTGTCTATCTAAACCTTGGTTCGTTACCCCAATGTAATAAAGATTCTTAGCATCGTCATCAAACCCTAAGAACTCATTCACGATAACGTTCTCGTGACCAAGTTTTTTGATTAACTTACCTGTCGTGTCATATAAGAATAGCTGTCTGTATCCATCTACTTCAGAGAAGTATAAGAATTGATCTGTCGTTCCTGGTATAAACACTAAGTTATTAGAAGGCTCTGTGTACACTTTAGATTTTTCTTCAAATAGTGTTTTCTCAAGAGCACCTGTAGCTGTATTGTATTGGTTAACTTTTAAGTGATTTTGCTCTCTATTAAGCACCCCTACATACACATAATTACCTGAAGGATCCCAAGTAACCATAGTTAGGAATTTGTCTCCTTCTCCTGTTTGTAGGGTAACTTTCTTAGCTGTATAGACATCATATACCACTAATGATACTTGCTCATTAGCCATACCTGCCATAGGGTATTTGATGTTTTTTACTTCGGCTACACGCTCACTCCATTGTATAATAGGGTAAGAAGATACCATACTTTGGTCTTTTCTATAGTAAAGTAGTTGGTCTTGTTTAGGACTCCACCACATTCCTTTATTGATACCAAATTCGTTACGGTGTGTATCGCTATTACCATTGATAATATCAAGAGCAGGGTCATTAGTAACCCTTATATCACCACCTTTATTAGTAGTAATCACAATATTATTATCATCTAGCCAAGCGATGTGATCTCCGTTGCGAGAGATAATCTGTTGCGCTCCTTTAGCATCAAATTTGAATGAGTTAACTACTTTTTTATCAGTTAGGTTGACCTTGAAGTAATACTTTAACTTATTCGTGGTGTCATTTGTATAAAACTCTATTTCACTGTCATTTAACCAAGTTAGGTTAGTAGGTATAATTCTTAACTTAAATGTACTTCCTTTAGCAGAAGTATTGATTATTTCTTCTAATTGCTTAACTGTTAAGGCAGTCTGAGACTCCCATTTATTAGCTTGACTTTTAATTAAAAGACTATCTCTATTTTTGGTTACAAAACTTAAGGTATTGTCATTTTTCCAAGATGGCTGAAGAATTCTCTCAGTAGCAAACTGTCCGCCAAGGCCCATCGTAGCCTCAGTCATAGTGAAGTTGCGTTGTGCAAACATCATATTTCCTGCTACTAAAAAGAATAGTAATGATTTGTTCTTCATAATTGATTATAGTTGTTTTTATGGTTGCTAATTTAAATCCAAATATGTCAGTAGCCAAATACTGTCGCAAATTTCTCTTGTTTTGGTCGCCAAGCATCTTTAAATAATAGAAATTACTTATCTTTAAAGCTTAAAATAATAAAGATGCAAAAAGTAGTTTATATAACTGGAGGAACAAAAGGAATAGGTAAGGGGATAGCAAAAGCTCTCCTAGATAGTGGGTATAAAGTGGCTATCTCAGGACGTAATCTTGAGACTGTTAATGAAGCTATTAAAGAGCTAGGTTATAGTGATCAAGTATTAGCTATACAGTCAGATGTGAGAAATTATGAGGATGAAGTATCTGCTGTGGAGCAAATAGTAAATAGATTCGGAAGATTAGATATCGTTATTGCCAATGCAGGAGTGGGGATATTCTCATCTGTAGAGGATATGAGTCTAGAAGATTGGAATACGATGATAGATACTAATCTTACAGGGATATTTCACACGCTTAAGGCTTCTGTCAAACAACTAAAAGAAAACAAAGGATACTATATATCTATCGCTAGTTTAGCAGGGATTAATTTCTTCGCTAACGGAAGTGGGTATAACGCAAGTAAGTTTGGTGTAGTAGGATTTACACAGGCAGCGATGTTAGATCTTAGAAATGCAGATGTAAAAGTAACTACTATCTTACCAGGGTCTGTATCCTCTAACTTTAATGATCACGAGCCTTCAGCTGCAGATCATTGGAAGATACAACCTGAAGATATGGGACAATTAGTAGTGGATATCTTAGCAATGAATCCTCGTGTATTACCAAGTAAAATAGAGGTAAGACCAACTAAGACAAAATAGCAGAATCAAAACATCACAAAAAAACAATAAAATATGAATGCAGATTTCGGAAAGTTTCTCCTTAGATTAGGCGTAGGTGGACTAATGATATTTCATGGTATACACAAGTTGATTCATGGACATGATTTTATTATTAGCCAATTAAAGGCACATAATTTGCCTGAGTTATTATGGATAGGAGTACCTATCGGAGAGATAGTAGCACCTATATTTTTGCTTGTAGGGTTTGCAACTCGTATATCTTCTTCTATTATTGCGTTTACGATGTTTATGTCATTATTCTTAGTTAAAGGAATGGGGAGTTTTGGTATAGACCCTAATACAGGAGGATTAAATGCAGAGTTAAACTTACTATATCTATTAGCAGCGTTAGCCATTGCATTTATAGGGCCTGGTACTATTCGCTTCTATAAAGGAAAAAGAGGTATTTGGGTATAGTTGTTTTGCTGTGATTTTGTTTTTTTGTTAAACGAAATATCTCTTCAAAAGAGCAAAATCACAAAAAAACAACATCACGACATCACAAAAAAACAATAAAATGAGAGTGTCTTTTGATTTTGACGGAACGTTAACTGAGCCCCTAATAGAGCAGTATGCTAAAGAGTTAGTGATGAAAGGGATATCCGTATTTATCGTTACAGGTAGATATAATGAGCTACTTTGTGTTATGCATGGAATTAATGCTAATGATGATCTTTTTGATTTAGCAGATAAGATAGGTATAGTACATAAGCATATTATCTTTACTAATCGTGCAGATAAGAGCTATACAATAGGTGGCAGTGGCTTAGTCTGGCATTTAGATGATGATTTAAACGCTTTAAATGATATCAATAGGTATTCTGATGTTAAGGGAATTTGGATAGGGAACGATGATTGGAAAGAGAAATGTGAGGAGTTAATTGCAAATGCAAGTACTAAACATTAGTCCTTTTTAAGTACAACTAATTTCTCTGTTAAAGTAACAACTTCAAAGTTAAAGGACTTGGCGATATACTTGAATGTTTCAAATGTGTAGATAAATACGTGCGTCTGGTCTTTTCTGTAGTACCAATTCTTAAAAGCAACTTGATTGGTATACAAGTGAGTTTTGATAATTAATAATCCTCCACTTTTGAGGATGTTACTTAATTTGTCTAATTCTGCCTTAGGATTATAAAAATGTTCAAACACTTCACAACTAAAGATATAATCATACTCTTTAGTTAAATAAGTTGTATCAGGATAGAAGTAAGGATCATATAGGTCTACCTTATATCCATTGTCGTGTAGTTGTTTAGTGATTATAGGACCTTTTCCACATCCATAATCTAGGCCTAACATATTAGGCGTACACTGGTCTAAAACAATGTTAGTGACAGGAGCAGTGAAGTTTTGATAACCGATATCATTCACATCGTTATTATGACATTCATAATGACTCTTTTCCTTTTCTTGATTATAGTACAGTTCCTTATCTTTAAGATACGCATAACATGTTGGACAGATGTAGTATTCTTCATCTATTTTATTGACTAATGATGTATTACAGAGTGTACAGTTCATATTAAGGTTTAGTTATAGGGCAAAAGTAAGGATTTTACTCTATGCTCTTAATCTGGGTTTAACAAATCATCTAATGCTTTGTATCCCCAAGCTCCCATAGTTTATATTTTCAAGTTCGCAATATTTTATCCATTGTTTTTCCTTTTGCCAATTCATCGACTAACTTGTCGAGGTATCGTATTTTCTGCATTAGAGGATGTTCAATATCTTCTATGCGATAACCACAAATAACTCCTGTTATTTTATTAGCATTAGGATGTATACGTGGTGCATTATTAAAGAAATCTTCAAAGGTAGTTTTAGCTTCTATTAGCTTATTTAAGTCAGTTTGATTATACCCTGTTAACCATAGAATAACAGTATCTACCTCATCTTTCGTTCTGCCTTTTTTTTCTGCTTTAGTTATATAATGAGGATATACACTGGCAAAAGAAGTTTTATAAATCTTGTGATTGTCCATAGATTGCAATGTTACCAGATTTCTATTTCTCTTGTGAATGTTTGATCACCATCTACTTCTATAAGAATCTTACTAGGGATAAAACTCTCTCCTTTATATTCAGGGGAAGCCCTATATTGGATATGAAGTCCTTGCTTAAGTAAATCTTCTAACTCTTTGTCTATCTGCTCTTTTTCTTGAACAGACTTTTTAGGTGCATATAATATATTAAAAGGAGAGTCGTCACCACCGAAAGCAAGTCCCATCAAATAGAGTTTATCTAAATGACCTGCCTTACAGTACTGCTCAGCAGTTTCATTGCTGTATATCTCAGCATAGTTACACACATCTAAATTAGTAATAGGAGAAGGTTTTTTCTTAAGGAAGTCAAATAGTCCCATAGTTAATAGTTAAGTTGGTTAGAATGTAAATATAACCAACTTAACAACTAATTACACTATAATTTTCCTTTTTGAGAAAGAACAACAACTCCAAAGGCTAAGAAACTCCAAAGTAACGTTTGCGTTAATGCACCTGTCCAATTGCCAATATTCCAACTGATCAAACTAAAGAATGCACCTAGACCATTTTAGCCCAGATTAAGCATTAGTCAAAAGTTGGGAGTCAAGCAATTTATTTGAGACAAGAGCTCATCAAGAGTGGGGCAAGAATTCTTCAATAAAAAGAATCTATAG
>JBOFGJ010000735.1:0-1601 GCA_051649065.1 Flavobacterium sp.
TAGATAAAAAAACACTCTAAATAACTATTGCATAGAGTGTTTTATCCAAAAAGGATACTTTTAGCACATTAAACCCAGATTAAGCAATAGACATATAAACGAAAAGTAATTATACAAAATAGGTCTGAATCTATGAAAGAGCTAAGTATAAAATAGTCCTGTGGACTGTTTTAAAACGAAGAGCCAGCAGTAGCAAGGCAAGTAATATTGTTTTAGAAGAAATGAAAGAGATATGGAGTAGAAATACTTTGCGGTATTTAGCTAATGCTTAATCTGGGTTAAACCTATATAAACAAAAAAAGACCTCATTCGCTTTCAAATGAAGTCTTAACTATTTTATTAAGAGTCAGTGTTAAACACATAACCAAAAAGCAATTATACGATATAGATCTAGATTAAAGCACTTTATAACATGCTTTTAGAGCTAATGAAGAAACTATGAAGCAGAATTACTCTCTAGTACTTAGATAATACTAATACTGAGTGTACTAAACCGCCAACTCTTTAACTATACCGTGCCATAATGGGGGGAGATTAGTAATACTAGCCCACTTCTCGTATCCAATATTTTTAACGATTACTACAGCTTCAGATATCTGCTTTCTAGAGGCACTCTTATTCGCTATTGTCTGTGCTATACTTGTCAATTCACTAAATGCCTTGGTTTCATCAATTTTCATAAGCGTCTTCATTTATTAAATAATAAATCAACTTAAACCAAATAACAATTTCCTACATTATCACTTTGGTGTCTTTTTCATTTTAGATTATACATCGCATAAATATTTGTCTTCATTTAATATAAGTTTATCCCTATATAAACTATCTCATTTTTCAACATACATCAATGCTAGTTTAGAATTGTAATTCTTTTATTAAGATAATACTTTTTTATTGAATAACAAACCTTTAAAAGCATTAAAGGTAATTTTAACCTATTCTTAAAACTACTTTTTAATAAAAGTCATATCTTAGTTATAAATACTACAACTATGAGTCACAAAAAACTATTTGCAGGTAGCGAAATGATGGTACTTGCTGTGAGAAATCTTTTAGAAGAGAACAATATTCCTTATATTATAAGAGATGATATTGATTCAGCTATAGGAGCAGGATATGGTGCACTTGGCAAAGCTGTAAACGTACTTGTCGATGAAGAAAACCTAGACAAAGCAAAAGCTTTACTAATGGAAAATGACCTAACTGAATAAAAACAATGAAGCACCTTATATAAGGTGCTTCATTGTTTTATATTGCGTCATAACATTTGTTAAGACCAACTGTATTAAGACGCAAGAATATTGTGTCTTTACTAATTCTTTATTTATCTAATTTCTTATCAATAATACGGGCAAAATAGTCTTGAATAAAGGCTTTACATTTTTTCTCTAATAACTCCATTTCTTTATTCTTTTTACTTATAAGATTCGTTTTCAACCCCTTGTCATTGATATCATAGAATCCTGTTACTTCTTTTCCATTAAATCTCACGATATAATTTCCTTCTTGGTATGTATATTCATTACCACCATAGTTTATTGTAAAAGGTGTGGTTATCGTGTCGTTAACTAGACTGCGCCCCCAACTTCTAAATGGTTTAT